>NZ_NIQC01000003.1 GCF_002216005.1 Natranaerobius trueperi | reverse complement strand
GCTCTATGGCAAATAATTTATTACAATATTCAAGTCCCTGACGAGATGCCAAATCGGCGTTTTGCTTATCTTTAGGAAGTGCACTTAAAGCTTCGTCAAATTTTCGCCTAGCATGACTTAAACAGCCTACTAAACTAACATTTGGTATGTCGTTGTAACCGGGGTAACCATCAACATGGAGATATCCTTCAAACTCTTTTAAAAATTTAATGGGATGTTTACTGGCTCTAGTTGTCTGATAGTCGTAGAGCACTATCGGGTTGGCATTTTCACCAGTACGATAAAGCCAAAGGAAAGATTTACTACTGGCTTTTCTACCATCCTCTTTTAAAACTTGTAGGGTAGTCTCATCAGCATGTAGGGTTTTGTGATTTAAAAGTAATTTATGCAATCTGTTGTACAAAGGAGTGAGCCAATCATTTGCAGTTTTAATCATCCAGTTAGCCATAGTCTGACGTGACAATTTAATACTTAAACGAGATAGATTTTGCTCTTGACGGTAAAGTGGTTGCGCTTCTAAGTATTTCTGAGTCATTATGTAAGCTACAGAAGAAGGTGAAGCTAAACTGCCTGAAATCACAGGATTCGGAGAAGGTGCTGTTTTTACTGGTGTAGTTGTATTTTCTTTATCACATTTTCTGCAGCTGTAAACAAATTTAATGTGTTTTACTACCTTGGCCTTGGCAGGAACGATCTTTACTTCACGTCTTTCTTCTGTACTCATTTCATGAAGGTTATCACCACAACAAGAGCACACCTGTTCTTCTGAAGAAAGGCGATGCTCTATAACTTCCTCTTCAAGGCCGTCTAATTGTATATCTCGCTGGCCTTTGGATTTACGACGCTTGTATGTAATTTCCTCCAGTTCAGGCTCTTTTGCAGAAACATCAGCTTCTTTTTCAGTTTCGTTAAAAAGCTGTATTTGATCTGGAGAACTAGCTTCACTGGAACTACCGAATTGCCGTTTTTGATTTAGTTTAAATTGTTCTTTGAGCCAGTCGTTTTGGCTTTTCAATTCAGCAATTTGTCGTTCCTGTTTAGCACATCTATCTTGTAATTGTTGGATTGTTTCTTCTTGATTTGCCATACTAATTAAATTCGATTTTTTGTCCTAAAAACCTTTGAAATCAGTGATTTTTTACAAAATTTTATTCTTTGTTACTTGGTTATGAGCTTCTCGTTGATCTAAAGCTAACCCATCGAGTAACCAGCGTAGTTGGCGGTAGCTTATGCTTACTGTCTGTGTGGTGTTATCATCGGGCCACTGGAATTTACCTTCTTCTAATCTATGGTAGTACAGCCAAAAGCCTGATGAGTCCCAGTAGAGTATTTTAATCTTGTCTTTTTTGCGATTACAAAAAGCAAACAGGCATGGAGAGAATGGATCTAATTCAAAACTCTGTTGTACTAAAACTGCCAAACCATCTATGGATTTTCTTAGATCTGTTTTGCCAACTGCCAGGTAGACTCTTTCTACACTGGCTTCTGTCAACATAGTTCTGAAAGAGTCCTGACTAAATCTTTTAGAAGTTGGCTATCGAAATTAGGACCAACTTTTATTGAAGCCTGACCTACTTTAACTGTCATCTGAGAAGTTTCCGGTTCTACCTGGTTGGTATTGTCAACTTTCAGTGGTAACCACTGAGTCTCGGAAGTACTTTTGTAATTATTTAAATCTTGGTCTTTGTATTTTCTGAGCCAGTAACGCAGTTTGGTGATACTTAAATTATGAGTATTGCACCATTCTCTAGTAGTCATGCCGCTAGATCTGAATTCAGCTATGTGTTTTTTCCAACTTTCTCTTAACTTTTCATATTTGTTTTCAGTTTGTGACATGAAAATTCCCCCCCTACTTAGTTAGTTGGGGGAATTATGACACAAACTAAGCTGTTTTACTATGTGGGGATAGTTTGACGCTTACTTTGAATCATCACAAAAAAAATGTAGTCTTTGACCAGGAACTAATGAAAAATTGTTCATTAACTTTACTAAATGACCACCATATAATAAACAGCTGTCTCTTTCAAAAAAGAATATTAATTCTTTTGTTTGGTCTTCTAACTGTAAGTATACCTTTAGATGATCATCTTTCTTTATCCAGTTAGAAAAATAACTACCTTCAAGAGTTTGTTGGATGCGATCATAATATCTTAATGTATAAGTTAGGGAATTGTCACTAGAAGGGGATTTCAGTTCATGCTTTCTAAGGTAAGATATTGTTTTAGCATGAGGCCTTGTATTTGAAAAAGGGTTTGCTTTCATGTAAATAATAGCATCTTGTTTACTATTTAGATAGATATCATCATAAGCTATTAAATGTTCACGTACAGCTTGAAAATATGCTGGGAAATTTGTTTTATAAACATCAAGGGAAAATATATTTTTTACTATATTACGTATCTTAACTTCTGTACCACTCGTTATATATGAAAAAATATCATGTGTTTTTTTAGCTATCTGTTCTCTAATACTTGGTGTGACCTCTACATGAAACTTACTATCATCATTTAATTCTTTAATAACTTGTTCTCTAGAAGAGCTAAGACTTACTAAATCTTTTGTAACAGTAAACCTATTATCTATCTGGGGAATAAATAGTGCATTTTCATTATTAATTTCATACTTATTTTTAACCTGATTTGTAAGTTCTTTAACCGTTTTATTAGAATTATCTTCTGCCATAATTCTAATAACTAAATCATTTAGTAGTTCCCATTCACTTAACAATATATATTTAGAATCAACACTTCCATTTTCTATTTCCATTACATCAAAACGAGGATCTAGATAAATATCCTTGATTTGATACTTATTATTGTTTGTACTATTAAAGGTTTGTGGAACTAATGTCTCTTTTAACTGGTCATGAAGGTCATCTAATTCTTTAAATTGAAATTCTTTTTTTCGGTAGTATCCCTTAAAGGCTTCTTCAAAATAAAAACTTGCAGAAAGCGCTGTTTTTACATGTTCACTAGAAGTTTTTCTATCTAACCCTTTACCATTTGCCCAGTTTACCTGGACATACTCCACTAACATATCGTAAGGGAGTGGAGAACCTAATTCACAAAAAGCACGATTTATAATGGAAATATTACTAAACACTGGGCCGCTAGGTTTTTTCGTAACCATTTAGTAATCACTTCCTTAATATAACTGTGATTAATACAAAGAACATTATATAAAATATTTTGACACTTCACATGTTTATTCCTTCTAAAATACAAAAACGAATATTAAAAACGCAGGATAGTAGTCTAATAATACTAACTGTACTCACGTGAGGGTAAAATCATAGATAGATTGGTACGAGGTTTTTTGAACAGGTAAGAAAAAAAGGAGCTTAAAAAAAGCTCCCTTTTTATATTATAAAAGTAATGTTATCAATAATAAACTAGTTATACCCATAATAAATGAAGCTGTTAAACCTGTAAAGAAAGCTTTTAAACCTAACCCTTTAAGAGAAGATAGTTGGATTCCTAAACCTATCCCAGCTAATGCCATAACAATTAATAGATCAGATAAAAATGAAATAGTAGAGATTAAAGTCTCTGGTAGGATACCAGTTGTTCTAAGTAAGGCCATCCCTAAAAAACCTACTACAAACCATGGAAAGATAGCTGTATAATCTACCTTAATATCCTCTTTACTAGCTTCATTTTTCACAGTTAAGTGAGAAAATAAAAATACAACAGGTGCTAAAAAGATATTTCTAGTCAACTTAACTATAGTTGAAACCTCACCTGCTTTGTCACCATATAAAAAACCAGAAGCAATTACTTGTCCTGTATCATTTATAGCTGTACCAGCCCAGGTACCAAATTCTACTTGAGTTAGACCAATAAAACCACCAATCAAAGGATAAATTATAATTGCAGATAATCCAAAAACAGTAATAGTTGCTACTGCAAAAGCTACCTCTTCTTCCTTTGCTTTAATTACAGGTGCAGAAGCTACTATTGCAGTGTTACCACATATAGCTGTACCAATGGCAATTAAGGTAGCTAATTTTTTAGGTACGCCTATAAATCGTGATAAATTGATAACTAAAGATAAAGCAAGAAGTATACAAATTATTATAATAAGTAGTGATGAAAAGCCTAAGTTCAGGATATCAAAAAAGCTAAGCCTCACCCCTAATAAGATAATCCCTAGTTTTAGTAACTTTTTTGCAGAGTACTTTATTCCAGGTTCAGTGTTTTTAGGTAAATAAGCAGAGTTTTTAATAATGATTCCTAAAAAAACAGCTATTAAGACTGGACTTATCGGTGAATAGATAAAGTTTACTGTTAATGCAATTATAGCTATTAAAAAAGTAAGTACAATACCTGATACCATTATCTCCCCCCTAACATATATACAATATTATATTAGAAAGTCAATCCTTCCTAATTCGGAAGGATTGACTTCTAAGCTGACCTTTTTAACTTTCTTTTTAGTTCTTGTACTTTAGGAACAATATTTGTAAATGCATAATATATTGACGGTTTATAAACTCGATCAAATTCTCCTATAAATTCGGTTACACCATCTTCATGGCAAAAACCATTTTTAAATCTATATAACCCATCTTTATTATCTAGGACAAATACACCACCAAAGTCATATTCATGAGCATTTGTTTCAAGTCCCCATTTAATCATTTCCCATTGTAACAAATGGCTTGCCATTAAATTTCTTTTATAGCTAGTACTACCACCATATACATACCAAACCTTACCACCATAATTAATTGATATACCAGCTGCTAAATAATCACCTTCATGTTCAGCTACATAAATTCTCAAGCTACCTTTGTAAGCATCACGCATATCTTTAAAATATCTATAAGGACGATAACCGATTCCTTTTCTCTTAGACATATCTTCATATAACTTATAAAATATGTCTAAGGTTTCATCACTATCAGAATAAGTAACTGTTACACCTTTACGACGAGCTAACCGGATATTATATCTTGTTTTTGATTTGAACTTACTCATCAAAGATTCTTCATCATGATCTTGTATATTTAGTATCATATTATACCTTGGTTGGATTAAATCATCCTTATCCTTATCTCGATTTCTCACCTTATAACCTGAATTAAGATAACGTGATTCAATATTTTCATCATAGATCACTTCAGGATCAAAACGTAACATAAAAGCATTATGCTTTTTCGCTACTTTATCAGCTTCACAAACGAGTTCATTAACTAAATCAACATCAGTAATATCACAGACAGGTCCCCTAGGCGCATAAAGCATACTATAATTAAATATAACGGATTTAATTACAAGAGACATGGCTGCTACTATTTCACCATCTCTTTCAACATAGACCTGTTCATTATCCCAACCTGTTTTAACCTGTGACCAATTAATATCTTGGGTAGCATGGGTATATTTTGAGGATCTGATAAACTCATTATATCTAGCTAATTCTTTTTCATTAGACTTGTCTAGTATAGGCAAGTTCTTACCCCCTTTCTAATACTTTTTCTCATAATACCTTTTAAACCTTTTGTAGTATTCATAGTTATATGAAAGGTTTTTTATAAAACGTTTCATATTAAAGTCTTCTTTATAATCTAAAGTAGAACAGTATTTATTTTGTTTTATCAATTTCTTCACTTCTGACTGTAAGGATTTATCATTTAAGTACTTAAGTAATAACCCTTTAGAAACACTAAGCCATAAATGTTCATTATCAGCAAAAACTATCTCTTGCTCTTTATTGTAAACTCTATCTTCTACTAAATATCTAGCTAAATTATAACCACTACCAGTTACAAAATAGCTACTTCTACCTTGACGAAGATTCATTTCAAACAACTTATACTTACCATCACGACGATCATATTTCATATCAAAATTTGCAAAACCTTCGAAGCCAATTTCTTCTAGAAAAGCTTTGTATTTATTATAAATATGTTGGTTATATTCATTTATTATACCTACATAGTTTCCAACTAAAAGTGGTGTACAATCTTCTAAAAGAACCCTACCTAAACACATCATCTTAACTTTTTGATCTTTACCTGAGTAACAGTTTAAAACCCGCATCTCACTGTCATCTCCAGGAATGTATTCCTGAATTATTAAATTACCATTATATCCTGATAAGTAAATCTTATCAATAACATCACGAAACTCTTCCTTGTCGTTAACTATATAAGCTTTTTTCTTACCTTTAAAATTACAGACAGCATAACTTAGGCTATCAGATGCTTTAATTACAACAGGAAACTCAAAAGAAGGTTCAATATTATCCTTATCCTCAGGGGTACAAATTAATGTTTTAGGATAATCAATATTATACTTTTCACATACTTCATAGAAATTTTCTTTATAGATCAATTGATCCATTAACTCTTCACTCACAAATGGAACAATGTAGTACTGTTCTAGTACCTCTTTATTTCTAATGATTAATTCTGCGTAATTATCACTACTTGCTATTAATATTAACTTATCAGCTTTAGATTTAAGTTCTTTTGCTTTTTGAATTAGTGTATTTTGAAAAACATCAGGTTTATCTAAATCTTTATAAACTTCAACTGATATGATGTTACTATTTTGAGTAGGAGGAAGCTGTCCTTTTCCTAAAGCAATACTTGATACTTGATATTCTTCATAAAAAGATCTAGCCATTCCATATGCATTAGAATCACTACCCAAAATTATAGGAATAAAATCTAGCTTGTCCATTCAAAGAGCACCTCCACCCTAAACACTTAAAAAATCACTTTATTAAACTAAACCTTCACTTTAGACAAAATCAGACAAAGGCTACTTATCAGTAATTTTATCTTGTTTTCCCTGAATCATCAAGACTCAAAAGTTCTTCAGGGAAGGGCGAAAAAAAGTATTGGGATAATAGATAATCCTCCTCATACTTTACAGCCCAGGATTTTAAAATATTAATGGGAACTGATGGCGGTAATTGATTATTTCTATATTTTTCTAGAGTATCTAATAGAAAAGCCTTCTCATCAGAGTTTGCTTTATCTTTGAAAAAACCCATGATATGCATCAGTACATTAATCTTTTTATTTAGAGTATCATCACTATGTAAAGCATCTACTAAATTTTTATGGTACAAGTTAAATAATTCTTCACGAGAGAATTTATCTTGACTTGCAACAAGCTTACCTAGTTTTCTCATTTTCTCTTCATTATAGGACATAATTAAAAACTTATGGTTTTTATGAAACTCAATTAATTCATTAGCAGTTCCATTTTCATATATTTTATTAAACCTATTCAATGTAAATATACTAGTCAAAAAGTTTTCTCTAATTTTTAGATTAGTTAATCTCCCTTCATCTTCAACCGTAAGCTTAGGATACTCTTGTAAAAGCTCTTTAGTAAAAAGTCCAGACTCTCTAGTTTCAGTAATATTACTTTCCTTTTCTGTGTAAATTTTAGCATCCTTCACAGCACAACTTGGTGAACGATTCTTTAAAATGGCACCTTCTATGTTCCCTAACTCACTGAAAAATTCACTTGAAAACTCCCGTAGACCCTCTGTTAAGTCTGTATCTGTATCTTTTTGATATAGCCTAACTGAGTCATTATCTCGATATAGTCTTAAAACATCTCGAGGAGTATCAAGTCCTATTCCTACTTCAGGGCAAACTGGAATAAATTTCACGAAGTTTTTAAGTTCTTCAATAAAGTCTTCTCTTATTATACTTCCATCATATCGACATGCAGAAAAACCTAAACATGAGCTTATTAGCACCTTTGGGATATCTTCACTCATAGTAGAGCCCCTTTCAATTCATTATTGTTATTTAAAATTATAACATAGTTATACTAACGTTAATATTAATTAGAAAGCTATATTTATATTATCCCTTTAAATCTGAATTTATATTAACTTATAAAAGGATTTTTAATACTATGTTGAGAACTATTTACATTGTAGTAAAACTACATTACTGAGTAAATCTCTCGACTAACTAACAATAAAGGAGGGCTAGAATGAGCAATAATCAAAAAGAACTTAATGATTATCTACGTGAGTTTGTTTCTTTTAACAAAATGATTACTCCTACCATTATTAAAATTATTTTTTGGATTGGAGTTGCAGTTTCAATTTTTATTGGGTTATCTAGTATTGTTTCAGGAATGGCAGCTCAATTTGGTGGCGGATTTCAGGTTTTCTTCGGTCTCATAATATTAGTAGTAGGTCCGCTAACATCACGAGTTTACTGTGAATTACTTATTGTAATTTTCAAAATGCATGAATCATTAAATAATATTGATAATAAATTATCTAGTGATTCACAACAAGAAATTACTGAAGAGTAATCAATAAAAGCCCTACTTAATGGTAGGGCTTTTATTAAACTTAAGAATTATTAATTGGTAAATAACCTGATAATTCACCTGATAAACTTTGAATTGGCATAGTTTGTAGCCACACCTTTCCTGGTCCTGTAAGACTTGTTAAAAACAACCCTTCTCCTCCAAGAAACATATTTTTAATACCTTTAACCCGTTCAATCTTCATAGTAACACTTTCTTGAAAGGCTCCTACAGATCCAGTTTCAACTCTTATTGTTTCACCAGAAGCCAACTCTTTTTCTACACATTCACCATCAATCTCTATAAAAGCTGTACCACTTCCTGATAATTTTTGCATTATAAAACCTTCTCCTCCAAAAAAGCCTGTGCTAAGCTTTTTCTGTAGGTATACCCCATAATCTACATCTTCTGTTGCACAAAGAAAAGATCTTCTTTGACAAATCATACTACCTTTAGAAATATCTAATGGGATTATACTCCCTGGATAAGTATGCCCAAAGGCAACTGTAGCTTTATCTTCTAAGCCAGAAAAATGAGTTAAAAACATATCTTCTCCAGAAACTTTTCTTTTTAAAGCACCAAACATACCACCTTGCATACCCGTATCCATTTTTATGTTAGCATCCATCCACTGCATTGCACCCGACTGGGAATAAACTTTTTGATCTTTTTGTAACTTTAACTCAAGCATAGGCATTACAGATCCTAGTATTCTATATTCTAAATTAGACATATAAAAACTCCCCTTTTAAATCTAATATGATTTTAGCTTATCATACAATATATTTCTTAGCTAGCTAATAACCCTATTAACTTTTGAAGGAATCTGTAGATAAAAGTAGAATTTAACTTTGAGAATCTATTAGAGAGGGGATGTAATAATAATGAAACTAATTTATATTGTAGTAATACTTTTAGTCATAAACTTTGGTAATACTACTTTAGCTAGTGAACATTGGAATACTATACATACAGAAGATGATCTAACATTAAATAGTCTTATACAGGAAGATAATAAATTAATAGCAGTAGGTTCAGATGACTATAGAGGAGTTATTATAACTTCAAATAACGGAACTAATTGGTCTACTACCACTACTGATATCACAGATGAATTCACTGGTATAGCATATAATAACGATATCTGGATCTTAGTGACTAAAAAAGGAACTATCTATTCATCTGAAGATCTAAATACTTGGGAAATGCAATTTGATGAAAACAACAACCGGTTAAGTGATATTATCTGGAATGATGATGAGTTTATTGCTATTGGAGATTCTGGTACTGTACTAACTTCACAAGACGGGACAGACTGGGAAACAGAGTCTATCTCATCTAATGATCTAAAAGGTATTGCTTGGAATGATGATAAAACAATTGTTATTGAAAAAAATCATAACTATGCTGAAGTATATATCTTAGAAGATGAAGAATGGGAACGTAAAGTTATAGATTATGAAGGGCTTACAGGTGGTTATTTTCCTATACTTAATGATATCACCTACAATGAAGAAATCGAGAAATTTGTTTCTGTTGGTGACTATGGCACTATCTTTTATTATGACGAAGATGATGAAAATGATAAGCTTAACTGGAAAAAAGTGGAGGTAGCTGATTTAAATGACCACTTATACGCCATAGCTAGTAATGATGAGAAGTTCATTGCTGTTGGAAATAATAGTACAATGGTCACCTCATATAATGGCAGGGATTGGTCAAAGGTTGGTAATCAAGGCAAAAACCATAACCTTTATGATATAGTTCAGTATCGAAATGATTTTTTTGCTTTAAGAGCTTTTAATTTAGAGCCTAGAAAAAGCTTTATCGTAACAGATCAAAAAGATGAAACTGTAGATGTATTTATTAATGATGAATTACTTGCTATAAAAGATCAACCAGCTTTTATAGATAATAACAACAATACAGTAGTTCCACTTAGAACTATTTCAGATGCCTTTGGTGCAAAAACACGTTGGATAGGCTCTAAACGATTGGTCACTATAGAGACAAGTGAACAAAATACTAAACTTTATTTAGACCAAGATAATTCTACAACTATTACCAAAAACAATCGACTAGTTGTTCCTCTTAGATTTGTTAGTGAAAAATTAGGGGCTACAGTTGAGTGGTCACAAAAGGATCATGCTGTATATATAGAGAAATAGGTTATAAGAAGTTTTATAACATAAAAAGAGGCTGAAACCCGTAAACGAGTTTCAGCCTCTTTTTATGTTAATTATTCAATTTCTTCTGCTGCTTCCATACCAGCTATTCTTCCTGTGAATAGAGCAGTTGATATTCCCATACCACTTGATGGATATTCATCCATTATTACATTTCCCATAATAACTTCACCTGAAGCAAATAAATTAGGAATCGGCTCTCCGTCTTCGTCTAATACTCTAGTATTTTCATCAGTCCTTAGTCCAGGAATTGTACCGATCTTAGCAGGCTTAACCTGTAGTGCATAATAAGGACCTTCTTTAATAGGAGTCATATTATCAACAGATGTTCCAAACTCTGTGTCTTCTCCTTCTCTATAGTCTTCATTATAGGTTTCAATAGTATTAGTTAGAGTTTTTGGGTCTATTTCTAACTCGTCTGCTAATTCTTCAATAGTATCTGCTTTAACTGCAACACCTTCTTCAACTGCTTCATCTAGATTCTCTTGATAACTATCTTCTCCAAACAAAACATAACTTAATTTATTTGGCTGATCATTAAGATCTTGATGAAACTCTGGGTAGAACTTAGATTCATCAGCAAAACGTTCTCCGTCTTGATTGATAAAGAAATTTGACCCGTATAACAAGCTACCAATATCACCCATATAACCAAAATCTTCATTTACAGCCATGATACCTATAACACCATTACCAACGATGTCTGCACCCATTTCTTTTGCCATAGTTAAACCGTCACCAGTATTACCTATACCAGTCAAGCTTACATTATTGTCATAATCACTATTTAACTCTTCCATAAGTTCCTCATTTCTATCAAAACCACCAGTTGCTAAAATAACTTTTTGTGATTCAATTTCATATACTTCATCATTACTTTCTACTTCAACACCTACAACTTCATTATCTTCTTCTAATAATGAAATAGCTGAAGATTCTAATCTTAAATCAATTGAAGTTTCATCTATAATATCTTGTAGAGCAGAAATTAATCCTGGCCCCTCACCTTCAGTTCTCACTCGCCACTTCTCTGAAGAATGTGGTGTACCAGTTGAAAGCTGTTCTGTGTTAAAAGGAACACCTTTGTCTAATAGTTTATCTACAGTATCACCTGAAATACCAACAAGACGAGTTATTAATTCTTCATTTACTTCACCATCGCCTTGTTCTACTAAAAAATCTACTAAACTTTCTTTTGAAGGCTCAATCTCAAGTTCTTCATTAATAGAAGAATCCACTGCTAAAAAAGAAGCCTGTGATCTAATAGTACTTCCTCCAAGAGCTGGCATTTTCTCAAGCAAAATAACATCTTTTCCTGCTTCATCTGCTTCAATTGCTGCCATAAGCCCAGAAGCTCCACCTCCGACAACAACAACATCTGTTTTTTCTGCTTCTTGTTCTGCTACTTCTTCTGTACAACCACTTAGTACTCCTATTAGTACTATTAAGGATAGTACTAGAAGCATCTGACCTTTAAAGATTTTCATTTACTTTTCCTCCTCTTATTTGAGAATCCACGAACCTATTATAATATATTCGACATTTTTCTTGTTTTTCCTTTTTTTTAGACAATTTTGTGAGATCAGTAACTTTATTAAAAAAAAGTAACCTTTATTAAGTCGGTTTTGAAGTTAAAAATCTAAAATCACAGGGTAGATCACAAAAAAGTAGCAGTCAAATCACATGATTTTAGACGTGAAGTTTGTGTGGTATTTCTTATAATTCTAGACTTTCAGCTTACTTCCAAATAATGTATAATTAAATCGAGGTAGATGTTTAACGAACTTAGATATGTTATGTGCATCGATGGTAAGGGAGGAGGGTCTACTATCTTAGGTTTTTTACTTGAATTTATACTGGTCATCGTTTCATTTGAGATTATAACTACTATTTTAGAAAACTTCATGAAGAAAAAATATAATATTAAAGACCAAGACTTTGAGCTGATAAATAAATTTCATAAATATGGGAATATTGTAATTTTTGTTTTGGGTTTTGGTTTAAGCATAATCACAGGGAATTTCATTTTATTTGTGACTGGAATTATTATTGCAACTGGGTTTTTTAATGCCTTTATGTTTTGGAAGTACAAAAAAGAGAATAGATTATGGTTATTGGAACTACTTAATATTTTGACTTTTATAGTTTGTTTTTTTTCTTTTAATCTCTATATCGTCATTTTACTTTAAAGGAACTTTTAATTTTATTAATCATTGGGAGTATTTTTATAACTTACTTTGTTAATTAATAGAATAGTATCTGATTTACGTGCATTAATTAAAAATAGCAGTTCTCTCCTTTTTGATAAAGAGAACTGCTATTTTTTATGTCAAAAGTTTGTGAATTAGCTTGTAATATTTCAACTTAAAAATCCAACCTTTTCCTTTATAAGACGACCCTTAAGTTTAATAAAATAACACAATTTCTTCACGATAATCTCTTTGTAAGTCTTTTTCAAGAAACTCTAAAAACCTAACTAGTAACACTGAAGCTTCTGCACGAGTAAGTTCTTCATTAGGTCTTACATTATCATCTACTGAAACTAATCCGATATCAGCAGCAACATAAATACTGTCTTTCGCATAATCTGGTATTTGATGACTATCATTAAATGGTAAACTAAACCCTGGTGCAGGAGCTTTAGCTTCAAAATCTAGAGATCTAATTAAATAAGTAATAGCTTCTGCCCTAGTTATTGGGTCTTCAGCGTTAAAGGTATCATTTTCTAGGTCTGAGTCTTTTAGAATTTCTTTAGACAATGCTTTTTCAACATAGGGATAAATTTCATCATCTGACTGTACATCTACAAAAGGTACATCATTTTGTTCTTCATTTTCATTTTCATCTTCATCATTGTTACCAAATAGATCGTTATTCACATTAAAATTATTGTTATTATCATCTTCTTCATCTTCTTCAGGAACAATATCAGATGCTCGCATAAGTCCTTTGAGAAACTTTGATCTTGTCATATTAGCATTTGGAGTAAAGAAATCATTAGAGTTTGAGAACACATCTAAAGAATATAGTTTTTTTATGTCTTCTTCTGCCCAGTGTCCTCCAATGTCTCTAAACTTAGGAACTATTAGGCCATTAACTTGTGGGTTTCTATCTTTAATTAATTGTTTAGTGCCATTATTAGTTCCATTTACAACCTCTAACCCTCCATGATCTTCTGATTCTTTAAATTTAGGTAAATTAAAAGAATACTGTGATACCATTTCTTGTTCAGTTACTTTCATATACCCACCTCTATAGGTGGAGTAGCTTGGTTCTTTTTCATCATATTCTAAAAGACTTGTAGCACTATCAGATACATTAGTCCTTACAGTCCCATCCCAAGTCACTCGCTCACTTCCATCTCCTGTTTCACGGTCTATCTCTGATTCAATATCATGATCAATTACCATAGTTTCTGTTGTTCCCCAAAAGTTTTCATAGCCAACAGTTCCACCACTCATATCTATTACAACTCTACCATCACCGTTATTTACATCATAGTATTTACGACCAGTGAAATTACCTGAATAAAAGTCAGAAGCAGGACTATTATCTGTTATAACAGATTTTGATAATTGATAATCCTCTAATGTATAATTATCATCTTCTATTTGAATTCGTTCATTAAAACTATCTAGTTCTGTATTAGTAATGGTTTGACTTCTATTTTCTCTTTTTTCTTCTTCTATTTCAAAAGACATACGCCTTCTAATGCTACCATCTATGTCTCCATTTTTTGGTTCTAGATCAAAGTTATATCTTACAGTCAGATCTCCACGTCTTTCTCTTTCATCTACTGTAATTGTACCTCTAAAAGTGATCGGCTCACCTGAAATAAATACAACTTCTTCATGTTCATAATCATCATTTACTCCACCAAAAAAACCAGGGGGAGCAGCTATAGTTAAGTTTGTCATGAGAAATAAAAACAGTGTAGAAAATAAAATTGTTACTTTGACTTTCATTTTTAAAGTCAACTCCTTTGATTTAGTTTACAAGTACTAGCTTTGCTTCATTTTCTTCTCTAATGATATATAGACTATCACCTTCTTGTAGTTTTTCTGGTGAAATCTGTTCACCATCCTTAATGATCATACTATTTTCTACTAGAATATCTAAATTAACTGTTTTTGGTACCCATTCAGTTCTTTTACTACTCCAGTCTCTAGCATCATAAATTTCTATTTGAGTTCCTGCTAGTTCATCTTCTTTAATGGAGTTAACTGTTCCATTAGTGATTCTCTTTTCTAATAGTGAAGACAAGGAATCTTCAACAAGAATTGCTTCAACATCGTCACCATCAGTATAGATATAACCATACTTATCATGATAATCTTCATGATAAAACTCTCTTCTAGAGACACTTTCATCTTTTTCATTGTTATAAATGTCAGTATCATCATGAATAAACAGCTCTTTATTATCATCAAATTTATTCCACACATGATCTCTTAATAAAGAAAAGTCATCAATCCATAACCTATCTTTGTCTATACTATCTAGTCGACCAGCATAGATGTAATTTTCTCCTACATTAGAGTGATTTATAGCTTGATCATAGACATATACAATATTAGCTGTTCGATGAGACCCTCGTCCATCACCAATTACATATGCATCAGACTTTGGGCTAAGGCTTTTATGGTTAATTAAGCGATCATTTTGAACAACCATAGTACCATCATTAAAATTAAAGTTTCTATTATTGGTTAACTCAAAGGTTTCTGAATACCAATTGATATTTTCTATTTGTGTTGAATACCTTATCTCATTATCACTTTGTAGCACCATTTTTTTAACTCGATCTTCTCCAAAAAACTCTTCCATAACCATATAAGCTGTTCTTCCTCTATGGTCTTCTAAATTATCTACTTCTTTACCATTTAAATAGATATCAAAGTTATCATAGGATTCACGTAATCTATTGTTAATTTGATGCCACTTACCATTTCTAAATACCTCTAAGTTAACTAGATTTACTCTGCTACCAAAATTTCTAGCTATCCCGATCTCCCCTCGGTATAAATCGGTAACTTTAGCCCCATGGCCTTGAACATTTATTTCACTGATGACATTATCATTAATACTATCAAAATGAAGTCTTAACCGGTCTCCAACATAAATATCATTCATTTCTCCTACTCTACCACTAATATTTACTGTTGTATTAAAAGAAGTAAAATACGTTTTAGTTTCTCCTATATCATTAATTATTTCAATCTCATCTCCGTCAATATCAACAACAGTACCAAATTCTACTCTACTACCAGGGGGGATATATCCCGGATCTTCTGTAGAATATCCTTCTAGTTCACTAATATAGTTATCTACACCTACAGAAGCAGTGATCTCCATACCGTTATTAAACTCTTGTCTTTCTACATGATAACCATCTATTAGAAAATTTGTATCATTATCATATGAAAAACTATATTCTTCTCCTTCATAGGTTTCGATTACTAATTCTTCATCATCTAACTGTTGTAAATAACCTTCTATAGTGTTTCCAAAATAACTATCAACTGCGTAGGTTTGTCCAATTACTACAGTCATTAAAAATAATAAAGTAAACAAAAACATTAACCTTTTATTCATTAAAATCCTCCCCCCCTAGAGCCAATTACAGAGTATGTGCCTAACCTGTCAATTCTTATTTCTATATCACTTGTATATCTATCACTATCTAAAGTCTTCCATTCATCATTTTGTTTATCATATTTCTTTAGCTTATAGTCATCTAATCCTCTAAAGTTTGCTTTCTGTTGATCTACTTCTAATGATAAATCCATATCGTTAGATAAATAATCTATAGAGTTAGTTTCACTTCCTAAAAACTCTTTAGCTTTTAGATCATAGCCATTTAATATATCACTATCATTAGAATCAGTTTCTGTTATTTCAAATTTGATACCGACATCTTCTCTCATTCTATTTCTGTGTAATCTATGACTTCTAAAAACACTAGGGTCTAATGACATATAGAAATCTTGTCCTATAATATCTATCTCTACTGGGTCAACACGTGAAAGTAATTTAGCCGGTAAGCTAAGTTCTACCTCTTCACTTCCTGCTAGGTTTCCTCTAGTAAGGTCTATAGTAAGATCATCTCTTTCTCTAAGCCCTACATGTACTTTAGCTGTATTACCTGATCGATCTTTTGTAGTTTTATCAACAACCCTACCTTCATCAACTTTATCTAACCTACTTCCGGTACTAACTTCATCTGTTTCCATAGAGGGTTTTGACTCACCATATTCTCCTACTGCTTTAACTTCGAACGAATAATTTTTTCTTGGTTCAATAGCACTAAAATAAAAACTTTCAAGTTCTGTTGAGCCAATAAATTCTCTAGGCCCTCCATCTTCTTTAGCATAAATTATATATTCAGTTGCATCAGAGACCTCATCCCAGCTAATTCTAATAAACCTATTGTCAACTAAGAAAGCCTCTACACCTTTAGGTGTTTTAATTTCCGGTAGGCCAAAGGTTAGATCTTCATAAATGGCACTTGCACCACCATCAGGATTAACAACTATCACACCACTAGTATCACGCTTTCCTTCTGGAGTGGTAACAACTAACCTTTTAGAGTCAATATATTCTACATTAGCTGCTTCATTACCATCTTCTAAATAATAAGTCTCTTCTTTGATATATAGTTCTTCACCATTTTCTTCTTCTGTTAGAGCAGGGTCAAAAAAGACTTGTGTCCCCTCTTCAAAATTATCACCCTGTAGTTTTATTTCTTCGTCACCTTCCATACTAATAGTGTTTATACGATCATTAGTATTGTCAGGATCTACTATTGACATAATATCTGGTGCACTAATATAGGTAAAGACTCCTCTAGGATCTGAAAACGCTCCATCTGGGTTTTCAATTGAGATTATAGTCTCACCAGTGTCACCAGGTGGAGTAGTAACTTCTATCGTTTGATCATCTATATAATCTACATTGTCAACTGAAACTTTCTCTTCATCAAAGAATACTCTTAGACCTTCTAAAAACTCTTCACCATAAATTGTTATATGAGTTCCACCAAATACAGGACCTAAATCTGGTTCTACTTCAAATATTCCTGGATTAGAATCTGGACTTAAAACTTCTATATAGATAGAAGGAGCTGCATCTACAGAAGAAGCATGTCCTCCGTCCTCATTTATAACCCTTAATTCATGTAAACCTTCTTCATCCATAACTTCTGGCATTTCAAAAGTTAAGCTATCTGGTGCATCATAGTCTATATCTTCAGGTTGAATTTTTGCTATATTAGAAATTTCTACAGTAGCACCTTCTCTTAGGTCCTCTCCTTCAACACTTATAATATGACCTCCAGACTCATCAACTTTAACTACTTCAATTACTTCATCATCCCGTTCACTGATCTCTGGATCTTCACCTTGACTAGTAATATTATCAATAACTGGATTACTATCTGGTCTTAAGTATTCAAACTCAATTGAATCCATACCACCATCAGGATTAATATACTGAAGTAACGCTTCTTCTGCTGTATGATATGAAGGGATATAAATATCTACTTCTCCGTCTCCTACAATTTCAGTTTCAGGTGCATATCCTCGTTCAACAAATAAACGTCTATCTTGAACTTCAACTCTTATTAATTCAAAACCATCATAGTTATTTGAATTTTGTAAAAGGTCTACTGGAATATATTTATCCCCTCCACTATAAGGAAATGTTTTTTCATAAGTATTATCATCTTCAATACTCAAAGTGAGTTCTTCACTTTCTGCATTGTATTCGACTCTTAGACCACCCTTTAGCTCCACTGTGGTTCTTCTACCTTCAATCCTTCCACTATTATCTTCACCAATTGGAATATCTCTATTAGTTATATCACCAAAGCGTACCATCGGCATCTCTTTAGTTTCAACTTCTAGATCTTCATTATAAATATCCATTTCAGTTGGATAAAAGTTTTCACCAAATAATGTTATCCGGTCTCTTCCATCAATGTGTCCAACTGATGGAAGAAGGTCCTCTATAGTTGGATCTGATTCTTCAAATATAAAGAAGTCAGGATCTGTAATACCTCCATCATTATTTAATACTTGTACCCGAACCTCTTCTGCAGGATGGTCTGGAGTTTCAACCTGTAAATACCCTCCTTCAAAATCTATAATCTCTGCAGACTCTCTACCAAAAAACACTTGAGGTAGAACTGGTTTTACTAGTTCATCAAATTTTTTAGTTGTAATATCTTCAGTTACTTCATCTGGTAATTCATCTTCTATATCTTTATCTATATTCTCTTTTGCTTCATTTAATAGCTCTTTTTGAGTAATTTCATCGCCCTGAGCTCCGTCTTTGTCTTCTAGGATATCTAGCCATTCAGTAATTGTATAGTCTCTATATTCTCGATCTTCTGACTCTACTTCTTTCATGTAATTATAATAAATTAAATAGTCTTCAAACTTGTTAACTAAATTCTTTTCTGTTTCTTTTACTATATCTTGATATTTAACTTCATCTAGGTCTTTCCATTCATTAGTAGTATAATCTTTCGTGTATTTATCCTCATCAATATCATCTTCATCAAGATGATCGATGTAAAATTGATGTATTAAGTAGTTATCTAATTGATTAAGTGAAAAATCTCTGAAATCATCCCATCTACCGCTATTATTTAGATCACTAAACTCTTCACCTTCTGACCATGTACCTGTTCTATCTTCATCTTCAAAAGGTTCATAAAATCTAAAATCAGATCCTATAATTTCTACTATCTCTCCACCTGCTGCGTTTCCACTTCCAGGTGCTATATCTAAGATTTGTGGGTTACTTCTAGGGATTATATACGTAAATCCATCTTTTTTATAATCACTTCCACCAATTTCTGTATTAGAAACAATCACAGATACAGAAAGCCTTGTAACGCCATAATCTCCAACTAAGTCCCCAGGAAATGGAGGTACATCAACATTTATTTCTGTTTCATTAGGGTTAATATCAATATTTTCAGAAGGTACCTTGGTTCCATAGATGTAAACTTCAGTTCCATATTGAAAATCTTCACCTTCAATAACAATATCATAACCACCATCTACAGATCCTTCAGAAGGTACTATATTATGAATTACTGGGTTAGCACCCGGATCATAAATATATTCAAACCCATCTTCTACAATGTATTGACTAGTATCAGGATTTTCTACACCTACATCATAATAGCCTGGTTGTTCTTCTGATACATTAAATGAAATCTGTCCTTGATGATTAACATAGACTCTATCCCCAATAATCTCACCATCTTCAGTTTTA
This sequence comes from Natranaerobius trueperi, assembly GCF_002216005.1. Lineage (NCBI taxonomy): Bacteria > Bacillati > Bacillota > Clostridia > Natranaerobiales > Natranaerobiaceae > Natranaerobius > Natranaerobius trueperi. Next base: position 110,874 of record NZ_NIQC01000003.1, on the reverse strand, counting down.
TAAGGGGTTTTTACATCAAGTTCTGTTATATAATCATCATTATCATTTAGTATTAGCACCCTATCTTTAGAACTAGACTCTTCTAAAGCAATTCTTACTTCTCCATGTATAGCTGAACTTACATTAAACTTCTTTAGATAATCGTCAGATTCTATATGTTCTTCTATTTCATAGCTATTCCCAGAACCGTCATGTAGGCTGATTGTACCATCTTGTTCACTTTCAAGTATATAAAAATTATTTTCATTATCTTGTAACACTACACTTTGATAATAATCAGCTAGCTGGATCCTACCATTTTCATCTTGATAGAGTAACTTAGTAAGATCTTCATTTGCTTTATATGGTTCTAGTTCAATATTTCCTCGTCCATCACGATTGTAATCATTAATATCTTCTCCATCAAAGGTAACTCTAGTTCCTAGTAAATAGTTAATACTACTTCTACCTTCTCCCCCACTCATCGGAACAGGTGATAAGAAGTTTTCACCTTTCATTACTACTAAATCACCTTGACTTCCCTTTTTTGGGGATATATCTGTTATTTGAGGTTCAGTATATGTTTCTACATACATAAAAGACTCAGTATCTATTCCACCATCAGGGTTCATAACCTGTATTTGAGTTTCACCATCCCTATTAGGTGGTGCTGTAAAGGTAATCTCATTACCTGCCCCTGATAGTTCAATGTTGTTCATTTCTTCTCCATCTAGAAAGACCCTAACGCCTGGTTGAAAGTGTCGTCCTTCTATAGTAATTTCACTTCCACCTTCTGTTGTTATTACATCTGGTTCAACATTTGTTATACTTGGTTCTTGATCATCATCTATATCACGAATGAAGTTTATAATATCTCGTGCTGTGGTACTTCTTGGGTAAAAACTAGTACCTTCTTCAGGGTTATAAATAGTCATATCTTGATGATTTTCATCACCAGCAATACCAACAGCTGATTCTGAAATAGTATACTCAATATCTTCAGTATCTTCTATCCAAACTAAGATTTTACAACCTAGTTCATTTCCATCTGTTCCGTCAACTACTTCTCCATCATCATTTAATACTTCAAAATGTAAATCTGTATTTGATTTATTAACTATTTTCTCTATTGTAGATTCATTGACATCTGTTTCATCTCCATTGTCACCGTCATCTACTTCAATATCTTCAGTATTGGGGTTTAAAATAAATTCTTCATCTTCTGTAGAAAGTTGAATAACTGGATACCTTGTCACAGTATTACCTTCGTCATCAGAAAAACGAGTTACAAAAAAGTCTTCACCATGTACAGAAAATAATAGCTCATCTTCTGTTGGAGTATATGTACCCACTTCTTCTGTCTCTTCAACTTGGATCCTATCAGGATATATTTCGTAAATCTCAGGATAAAAAGTAGCCGGTTCAATAGTATAAGCATCTTCCTTTGTTACAACCTCGTGAAGTTCTACTTCTTCTTTGTCTCCTTCATCATCTTCTAGAGTAATTATAGTCTCAAAATCTAATCTAAAGTTCACAGTGGTTTCTTCTTCAACAAGATAATACGGAATTCTAACATCTAAATTTCCTGTTCCATATTCCGCACCATTAAACCTTAATCTATCTGTACTCTTACTTTCAAACCCTTCTTCATTGATATTACCAGAAATTACTCTTTTAACTTTTTTAACTTCTTTCCCACGATAATAGGTATCTTCAAAGTCTTCGAAATTTAGTACTAGCTCAGTACTATCTTCTATATTAACTTCAGGTTCTCCACTATCAAAAAATGGATCATCAGGATGTAGGTTTATAAGGTGATTTCCTTGAAGGGTAACATCCTGCCCAGTGTGTGGCCCACTATCATCCTCAACTCTATCAATTACACCAAGATGTCTTTCTTCTAAAATCAAAAAGTTTTCATCAAGGTCAATACTTTCAAATATCTCACCAGATGGATCACCTTCTTCACCTACTTCATTTGTGATAATCACATCATAATAGTTACCTGTCTCTAAATTTGGTACTTCGAAGATCAAAAAGTATTTCTCTTCATCTTCGTCATAACCATGGTCTAATATTTCAGCTCTATTATCCTGAGAAAACTCTGGAATATCAGCATCTTCTCTTTGTAAAAATACACTATGTCCTGAAAGAGAATCCTCTGAAGTAGCTCTTACAAAAGTTTCTGTTGTTCCTATATTAGGAGTTATATTTACATCTTCTAATTCTAAATCGTCGTGAATTTGAAATGCATTTGAATACTCAGATTCTATTTTAAAATCAACACTATTGTTATCAAAACCATCTATATCATTTTCATCTTTTTTTAAATTAATTTCAAAACTATTACTTCCTTTAGTATCAAAATCATAAAGTTCAATATCATAATCATCAATATTTGATCTGATTTCAGCATCAACATCTATATTATCTTCTGGCTTTTCTTGATCTAACATATCAAAGTTGTTTATATCAATTTTTAGGTCATCATCTTGAGCTAGTATTTCTGAAGGAGATGGGTTCATAGTGTTAATAGTAGGCATATCTGTCTCTATCTCAGCTAACCTTTCTCCTTCAGAGTAGATAATAACACTATCATTTATATCTTCTTTACTTAACTTATATCTTGAAAATGGATCATTAGGCCTTGTATCATCTATCTCTACATCATCAGAATCATAAACTCGTATCGACCCTTCTATCCCTTCTATTCTTAAGATATATTCATGCCCATCAGTATCTAAATGTGAATCTGCATTCTTTTGTAGTTTTATCTCGATTTTATCATCTGCATATACAGAGCTAGATTCACTAAATGATACTGTCATTACTAGAATTAATATTACAGTTAATATAAGATACTTTTTCATTATTGATTCCTCCCTTCAGATACAACCACAAAAGTTCCCAATTCATCAGCTATTATTTTTACTAGTTGATCTCTTTTGTGAATTTGTGGAAAATAGATACCATCTTCAGTCCATTGTCTATTATCTTCATCAAACCTTAGTACCTTTAATTCATCACTTTCATAACTTTCGAAAGGTATTTCTAAAGTTACAAAATCTATTAGTAAGTTCTCTTTGGATAACTCATAAAAATCAGATTTTATAACATAATCATTTAACCTGTTTTTTAAATAAGATTTTCTATGGGAACCAACTTTCTCGATAGTTAACTGAACATCATCACGTTTATAATCACTATCTAGGTCTAGTCCAATAAAAGAGTATTCAAATCCTTGATATATTAAATCTATCAAATCTAATCTATCATCTTCCCTTTTAATCCAAGATAGAACACGTTCCCTAGTATTTGGAGACATAAAATCATCAAGATTAAAATTCAATGAATGCCAATTACTATAGTATCTACTAACTTCAAGGGTTTTCTTGCTTTTTCCTACTTCCTCTACAATCTTACCCTGGCGAACACGATCAGTAACTCTTGTATCTTCCTTAGGAATAAAATCATTATGTTTCGATTCTATGATACTTACAGCTCCATATATTTTTGTCTTATGATCATCTGAATTTTTTATTAAAACATCATATATCCCGGGCTCTAATCGATTATATCGAGGTAACAAAACCTCTAAATAACGGTTATCATCGTCATCTGTATCAACTTCAACTTCATGGGCTTTTCTATTATTAAAGTAAACATCAACATCTTGTCCTAAAATCTTATCTGCATCTATCCTTAGCCTCTCAGAATAGCTATAGTCTTCAGAAAAATTACGCTTTGAAAAGTCTTCAGTTGTCACTCTAGGGTAATGAATAGTTTCAAACTCCCATTTGATTTCCTCATTTGTAACATTTTCTAAAGAATTCATAACTACACCACTAGGAAAGATAACCTCATAGGTAGTATCAGGGACTAAGTTAGTAACAGGAATCTTTATATGTAATTTATCATCTGAACTATCTTTAACTACAAATTTTTCTTCTAATTTATCTGGATCATTTAATAACTCTAAATCAACACGATTCGATCCAATTGTTTCAGGTATAACTTGTACATCTCGTAAATCAGCTATACCTAAAAACTCTAAATTTTCCTTTTCATCATCAAAAGTAATTTTAATATAGTCAATATTATCTTCATTATAGTACTCATCCCCATACGGCCATCTATCAACTACTTCTGGTCTTTTTTCTTCAACTGCAAACAAGATATTAGAAGTACCTAATAATAAAAAACTAATAACTATAATTATTGCCTTATTCATCCATATCACCCCGATTATTCCTGTTTGATATTATTATACCATCCAACTTATATTTGTACATGATTCTATGGTGAAAAGACAGACAATTTGACAAGGTTAGACAATAGTTCTTTGGTCCTACCTAATGGAATTGTCTTTAGATCTGTTTATTTATTCACGATTTCATGATTTACATATAAAAAAAGGTGCCTTAAGCACTTTAATAAACATTATTTTTGTTTTTAAATTTATACATACTGAAATAAACTATTGCTATTACACCTACAGCTAAAATAATTAATAATAAAATGATATTATTAAGGTTCCACACTTCATACTCTACTTCTATGTGATTCTACAGAGTCAGGAAGATCTAATATAAAATCAACCATCTGTAAAAACATCATCTCCCCAAATTCAGTACTCGGTGAATCAATATTATCTATTTATAAATTTATTGGTTAAAAACCTTCTTAATAAATTATTTTACTTTAATGTATTAAATTTTTAAATTTGTAGTCTAGTTTACAGAATTAATTTTTAAACATTGGTAATATAACGTTAGAAAAAAGTATAAGGAGGGATTTTTGTGATCAGGTTGATTGGAGTACTAATTATAGTTTTAGGGTTTTATTTTAGACTAGACATTTTAGGAGTAGTCTTAACAGCTGGAATAGTAACAGGACTGGTAGCCGGCATTGAAATTAGTGAAGTTTTAATTATCCTAGGTGAAGCTTTTGTAGAAAATAGGTATATGTCAGTATTTTTAGTTACATTACCGGCAATTGGAATCTTAGAGAGGTATGGTCTTAGACAACGCGCAGCATATCTCATAGGTAGAATCAAAGGAATTACTACAGGTAAGGTCTTAGCTATTTATACTGTATTTAGAACTTTAGCATCTGCTTTTTCCGTTAGAGTAGGAGGACACCCACAATTTATACGACCTCTTATCTTACCAATGGCAGAAGGGGCAGCCCGTGAAAAGTATCCTAATTTAAGTAATGCTAGCCTTCAAGAAATTAAAGGATTAAGTGGAGCAGTAGAGAATTATGGTAACTTTTATGGTCAAAATGTTTTTGTAGCCTCTGGTGGTACTTTATTAATTGTTGGAACACTTCAAGACTTAGGATATGATGTTAGTGCAATAGAAATTGCTATGGCCTCAATTCCTATCGCAATAATAGCTACTATAATTGGTGTTATACAGTGCTTTATGTTAGATAGAAAATTGCAAAAAAACGAACGGGGGGATAGCTAATGGAAGACATTTTATTAGAAGTTTTGTACTTTTTATGTGGATTAGTTGCATTAATTACTGCATTTATGTCACTGCAGGATAAAAACAATCAGGCTCGTGTTGGTACCGGAATATTTTGGGTAATAGTTGCTATAACTTTTATGTTTGGAAAGGTTCTTCCTCCGATGATCGTTGGGTTATTAGTAGTAATGCTTGGAATATTAACTGTAACTAAACAAGTTAGTTTTTCAAGTTTAGCTGAATCATCTGAAAAGTTTAAAGAACAAAAATCACAAGAAATAGGTAGTATTTTGTTTGTACCTGCTGTTTCAATAGCACTACTTGCATTTGGTATAGCACAGTTTACTGGTTTAAATGGGTTAATAGGACTTGGAATCGGAGCAATTGTAGCTACTTTAATGGGTGTTTTTTTAACTAAGGCAAAACCAAGCGAACTTAGCCATGAAGGGAGTAGACTATTACAGTTAATAGGTGCTGTTAGTATCTTACCTCAATTATTAGCAGCACTTGGGTCTCTTTTCAATGAAGCACAAGTTGGAAAAGTGATTTCACAGGGAATTTACACAGTTGTACCTGAAGGTAATTTATTATTCGGTGTTATCGCATACTGTATAGGAATGGCTGTCTTTACTATGATTATGGGAAATGCTTTTGCAGCTTTTGCTGTTATAACAGCTGGAATTGGAGTACCTTTTGTACTTGAACTTGGTGCAGATCCTATAGTTGTTGGAGCACTTGGTATGACAGCTGGTTTTTGTGGTACTCTTTTAACACCTATGGCTGCAAACTTTAACATTGTACCTGTAGCTATTTTAGAGATGGATGATAAAAATAAAGTAATAAAAACTCAAATGGCAGTAGCTTTTATATTACTAGCAATTCATATAGCATTAATGATGTTTTGGGCTTTTTAATTTTACATTAGGAGGAATCAAATATGAAAAAGGTATTATTAACAGGATTTGACCCTTTTGGAGAGGATAGTATCAACCCTTCTTGGGAGGCAGTTAAAGAACTCCCTGATAAAATTAGTAATGGCACTATTAAGATTTGTCAAGTACCTACAGTATTTGACAAATCTATAGAAGAAGTAACTAAAATGATTGATAAGTGGGATCCAGATATTATTATTTGTATAGGACAAGCTGGGGGAAGATTTGATATAACTATAGAAAGAGTAGCTATCAATATTGACGATGCTAGAATTGCAGACAATGAAGGCAAACAACCAATAGATCGAACAATTAAAAAAGATGGTGAACCAGCTTATTTTTCTAATTTACCTATAAAAGCTATGTCAAAAAATATTAAAGATAATGGTCTCCCGGCTTCTGTCTCAAATACTGCTGGTACTTTTGTTTGTAACCATATAATGTATGGAGTGCTTCACTATATAAAGCAAACTAATTCAACTAAAAAAGGTGGATTTATCCATGTACCATTCATCCCCTCACAAGTTGTTACAAAACCAAATAAGCCAAGTATGTCTTTAAAAGATATCACAGACGCACTTTACTACGCAATAGAAGCTTGTATAAAGAACGAAGATGATATTAAAACAACAGAAGGTAAAATATTCTAATCAATCGAATAGTCGGTAGATAATTAATTTATCTACCGACCTCACACACCACTCAAGCGTATCGTTCGGTACTTGGCGGTTCAATGATTTGAGTGCAATGCCTCGTATCTTTTGGATATGTCATCATATCCAACTGATGCGAGGTATTTATTTGTTAATGACCTTGATAATATCCAGCTATTGGCTATTCGCCAACACCCTTTCCGAGTGTTCGCCCCTTCCCAGGCTTTACCTTTAGTTATTCCAAGTCGTCTGAGGTTCTTAAACCTCGCACTTATTTTCTTCCACTGCTTCCACAAGTACATTCGAATTCTACGCCTAATCCATTCGTTAAGAGCAGTAATTCTTTTCTTCATATCTGCAATGGCAAAATAACCTAACCAGCCTGTAATGAACATTACTAAGTAATGGGGACAGGTTTCCACCTTGCGGAGTGCCTTTGGTAGTAGGACATCTGCTAACAGTTCCTACCACCAAGCCTGTAACGGACTTTCACCGCCTAGCTGCGGCTCATGCAGGGCAAACGCTTAATAACCCGCCTTTAGACTTGAGGCGGGTTATTTTCATGACTATTACGTATGTCATTTAGTCTATCTAAATCTTTAATTATAATCTTTTTCTTTTTTATTTCAATAATTCCTTCCTTGCAAAAATCATTTAACCCTCTTGTAACTGTAACTCTAGAGCATCCGATCAAATTAGCTAATTGTTGATGAGTTAAATGAATTGCTATTTCCCACTCTCCTGATCTGTTTTTTCCTTGTTGTGTTTTAAGGCGATAGAGGGTATCAGCTAACTGTTCAACAGCTGTATTAAAAGTCATATTTGACATTTGATACATCAAAATCCTAAATTTTCTAATAATGCTATGGAACACAAAACTATATCCCTCTGGGTCATTAACTAACATGGATTCTAAGTATTCTTTTTCTATAAAAGATACTCTACAGTTTTCTAGGCAAACAGTGTTAAGATAATCTTCTCCTTTTCCAAAATATGTTATTTCACCAAAAATTTCACCGGGTTGTAAGATATACAATATTTTTTCTTCACCATTTTGTCCATAAATAGATTCTTTAACCCTTCCATCAACTACTATCCCAAAAGTAGTACCTGAAGGTATATCAATATAGTTTCCTCTTTTAAAGCTTTTATTGGTACCTTTAGTACTTAAATCTAAAAAAAAGTTTCTCATAAGGTCCTGTCTCGTTTCATCAAACGATGATTTATAGTTATACACCACAGTTAGCCCCCCAATGTCCTTAACATGGGAGGATATTAAAATACCCCTTTTCTATTATATCTGACACATATCTTTAAGGGAAGAGTCAATAAATACTAATCTTGAACCCAATCCATAGTTCTATAAACAGCTTTTTTCCAGCCTTGATATTTATGTTCACGTTGTTCATTATTCATTTGTGGTCTAAATATTGCATCAATCTTTTGTAACTTTTCTATATCATCTCTTGTCCAAAAATCTACAGCTAGCCCGGCTAGAAAAGCAACCCCTCTTGCAGTAGATTCAATATTCTCTGGACGTTCAACATTGCTCCCTAATATATCTGATTGAAACTGCATCACTAAGTCATTTTTAGAGGCACCACCATCAACACGCAAAGATTTTAATTCTAACCCTGAATCTTTTTTCATTGCATCAACCACATCACGAGTCTGATAACCTAAAGATTCTAAGGTTGCACGAACAATTTCTGCTTTACCTACTTTACTAGTTAAGCCAAATATTCCACCCCTCGCATACATATCCCAATATGGTGCACCTAACCCTTGAAAAGCAGGGACCACATATACTCCTTCGCTATCTTCACTTTTTTTAGCAAAGTACTCAGAATCACAAGAAGAGTCTATTAATCTTAGATTATCCCTCAACCACTGCACAGCAGCACCAGCTATAAAAATACTACCTTCTAAAGCATAATAAACCCTTCCATTAATACCCCATGCAATAGTAGTTAATAACCCATTATCTGACACTACCGGTTGTCTACCTGTATTCATTAATAAAAAGCAACCAGTACCATAAGTGTTTTTTACCATTCCACGTTCTAAACATGATTGACCAAATAAAGCTGCTTGTTGGTCACCTGCAATACCCGAAATTGGTATTTCTGCTCCTCCTAGGGTATGTTCCTCTGTATATGCATAAATTTCACTTGATTGCTTTACTTCTGGGAGCATTTTTCTTGGAATATCCAGTGCATTTAGTAACTTATCATCCCAATCCAAAGTATATATATTAAACATCATAGTTCTAGAAGCATTAGAATAGTCAGTAACATGAACTTTACCACGAGTAAGGTTCCAAATAATCCAACTATCAATAGTACCAAATAGTAAGTCTCCATTTTCCGCTCTTTCTTTCGCGCCTTGTACATTATCTAGAATCCATTTCACCTTAGTAGCAGAAAAATATGAATCTATTACGAGCCCTGTATTTTCTCTGATATATTCTTCTAGACCCAGATCCTTAAGTTCTTCACATATATAAGCTGTTCTTCTATCTTGCCAAACTATTGCATTATAAATTGGTTTCCCTGTTTCTCTCTCCCAAACTACAGTAGTTTCTCTTTGATTTGCAATTCCAATAGCCTCTACCTGATTAGGTCTTATTCCTGCTGTTTCTAATACTTCCCTCAAAACACCACTTTGTGTTCCCCATATTTCACTCGCATCATGTTCAACCCAACCAGACTTAGGATAAAATTGTGAGAACTCTTTTTGTGCAATTTGTACCAATGTTCCATTTCTATCATATAAAATTGCTCTAGAACTAGTAGTCCCTTGATCTAATGAAAGAATATACTTGTTTGACATTAATAACTACTCTCCTTATAGTTTTATCTTCTAAGACGTTTTTTTATTAATCTTCTTTTTCTCCTCCTTCTTCTTTTAAAAGAGGGCTTTTCGTTCAGTTTTCGATACAATTGATATATTATGAAAATAAGATAAGTCCCTATAGGAGTAAATACTAAAGTTGCTACTATTATTGAAACTGATCCTACAATATTAACAATTATACTTGCAACAATTGTTAATAACCAAATAATAAGTAAATGTAATAGTACAACCCATAAATATCTTTTTACAGTTTTAAATGAAGTTACTATAGCTTTAATTGGTGGTAAATTATCATCAACAATTGCGTAAGGAGTAAATACCAATAAGATTGTTAAAATTAAAATCACTAATAAGATAAGTAACATAAATAGACCAAAACCTAAAACAAAGGACAAAATACTAGTAAAGTTTAATACATCAAAAAAACTTATAGATGTAAAAATTAAGATAATCATAAAAAGAATACCTAATAAAATAACACCAGTTAACATTAACTGATATTTTAATATATTCCAAAAATGAAGTTTAGCATTAACAGTAAATCTATTAAAGCTAGCTTTAGGAGCATTATTAAAACCATCTTTAATTGTTCCTAGAAATCCCGCTTTAACTAGTGAAGTAGCAACAAAACCTAATAGAATAAAAAATATCACAACAATAATAATTATAGCTCCAGATAATATAAACGAATCAAACATGTTCAGGTTATACTCACCCAAATTAAAATTAGTTATTTCATTTACAGAAAAGTTAATATCCATTACATCTGTTATTGAAGGTGGTATTGATACACTTGTAAATATCTTGAAATTAAAGGGATCCTTACCTATATCAATGTCCCTAACACCTTTAAATATTAGCGGTAAGTAAATAATCATTAGTAGTAATATATCAATTATGAGAGGTATAGCTATAACTTTATAGTTTTTTTGTAACTGTTTTAACGCATCTTTTAAAACCAAATTACTCTCCCCTTGTAATCCTGTTATTCTTACATTATTCTTAATATATTAAATAATTACCTGCAAACCATTGAACAAAAACTTTCAAATCCAATATGGATTTAAATAGAAAGTGAAAAAAACTAATGGTGTAAGATCATGAGAAGCTGACTATCATGGGTTCGTTTAAACAATGATTGAAACTTTTAGAAGGTTAGAGAAATCCCCTCCTAGTACTGTAGGAGGGGATTTCTCTGTTAATATTGAGATAAGTTTTTTAAAGTTTGAGTAAGAACATTAACTCCTTTTTCAAGATCTTCCCATCTACTCCACTCAAAAGGTGAATGACTAATACCATCAACACTGGGTACAAAAATCATAGCGGTTTTAACTTTTTTCGCAATATTTTGGGCGTCATGAGCTGCTCCACTACTCATTCTTCTAGTCTGAATGTTTAGTGTTTCTGAAGCCTTATAGATAGCTTCTACCACCTCTTTTGAACATGGACTTGGTGGTTTGTGAAAAAGAGTTTCTACTTGAGTCTTTACTTGATATTTTGATTCTAATCCATCTATAGTTTTAATAATATCATTTCGAATAAGCTTTATATTTTCATCCACCTTATCCCTGATATCTATACCTAACTCTACTTCTCCTGGTATAATATTTGTTGCTGATGGATATACCTCAAACTTACCAACAGTAGCAACTGTTTGCCCACCTTTTTTAGATAATAATTCCTTAACACGTTCATCAGTAAAAGATACTACATCAGAGGCAGCAACTAATGGATCCTTTCTAGAGTTCATAGGTGTTGTTCCTGAATGGTTTTCTTGACCATAAATAACTGCTTTCACCCATGTTATACCGGTAATTTCTTCTACAATACCGATGGGAGTGTTTTCATTATAGAGTACTGGTCCTTGTTCAGGGTGCAGTTCAATGAAGTACTCAACACTATTTATGTCAAATTCATAATCACTTCTATAATCTTTTAAAACTTCTTTTAAGGGTTTACCTTCATCGTTTTTTATCTTCTCAACTTCATCATATGTTTTATCTCCAACTAACACTTCACTACCAATTAATCCTTGATAAAAAGCTGAACCTTCTTCACCAACAAAAATGCTAAGTTCAATTGGTCGCTCGTTTTGAAAGCCTTCTTCGTTCATAATTCTTATAGCCTCTAATACACTTATAACTCCTAGTGGACCATCAAACTGACCACCATTTTTTACAGAGTCCAAATGAGAGCCAGACATGACAGCTCTTTTATTAGGGTCAGTCCCAACCTTTCTACCAAAAATGTTTCCTACACGATCAAACCTAACTTCTAAACCAGCTTCTTTCATTTTTGATATAATAAAGTCTTTAGAAACTTTGCTTTGTTCATTTCCCTCAAGTCGCCATAAACCTTTATCCATATCTAAATCTTCATAATTTCTAGTTTCTACTTGGTTTTTTCGACCAAGTCTACCTAGTTCAATTAAGTCTTCCTTTAAACGATTGATACTCATACAATCATCCGCTCAGAAGTATCAAATTGGATTCTTCTTAACATATCCTCTGCAGGGTCAAATATTTTAATTGTTGTCCTTTTAGTAAGTTCTTTTTTTATATAAGGAAAATGGGTACAACCTAATATCAATGTATCTACTTTAGATTTTTCATAAAACTTAAGTAGAGAAGCTATGCCTGTATCTTCTATTATTTGTACTGGTTTTTCCTTCTTTTCTATGGCCTTTACTAATTTTAAAGTTCCTGTACCTACAACATGTGCACCTTGGTTTACTTTTTTAATAATTTCTTCTATACCTTTAACCGCCTGACAGTTCGCTCCTAAAACACCAATATTATTATATCTAGTTGCGATATCATGATATGATCCGAGAGGAGTAACAATATTAAGCCGAGTCTTACTTGAGATAGTGTTACTATTTATAGCTGTACTTAAAGAATTAAAAAAGATGCAAATTGACTGGATTTTTTTTTGTTCTTTTAGGGTTTCAATTCTTTCTACAACCTTTTGTTCTAGTTGTTCTTGGTGTAAAACCTGTAAGGTAGTTGCTTCTTCTGGAGTTGTTGCAATTTCTTTACCTATAGTATTAACACCATGATTTTTGAAAAACTCATTCCCCATTTGTGTATCTATAGGGGTTCCCGCTATGATACCAATTGTTAGCTCCTCGTTTTTCATATCATGACACTCCTTTAAAATGTTGGAAGCACATTGCGCTCATATTCTTCTTCAATAAAGTCTCTAATTTCTTCAGAGTTTAATACACTAAATAACTTTTGTAGGTCTTCTCTATCTTCTTCATCTTCTCTAATTGCAACTATATTTCCATACGGACTATCTTCATCTTCAACGTACAGTCCATCTTCTGCTGGTGACAAGCCAGCTTCAAGAGCATAGTTAGTATTAATTAGAGCGAGCTCTACATCATCAAGTGCTCTTGGAATTTGGGCTGCATTTAGTTCAGTTATTTCAAAATCACTATTAACTACATCACTAATAGTTGCTTCAGTTTCTACACCCTCTTCTAACTCTAATAGTCCTGCATCTTCTAGTAACAGTAATGCTCTTCCACCATTAGTTGGATCATCAGGAATTGCTATTTCTTCATCACCTTCTAATTGGTGTAAATCATCAATTTTATCTGAGTAAATAGCCATTGGTTCTATGTGTACTACAATTTCATTTCTTAAATCTAGATCATTTTCTTCTATGAAATTTTCAAAATATGGAGCATGTTGAAAGAAGTTAGCATCAGCCTCACCTTGTGCAAGTGAGTTATTTGGAGTTACATAATCATCAACCACAACTATCTCTAAATTAATTCCTTTATCTTCTAGTAATAGTTTAGCTTCTTCTAATATCTCTGCATGCGGCATTGGAGTTGCTATAACCTCTAAAGTATCTTCATTATCAGAGTTTTGACATCCGACTAAACTAATAGAAACAATTAAAATTGTTAATATTATCAATCTTTTTTTCATTTTAAAAACCCCCTAATTTTATTTGTTAACTCTTTTATCTACCTTTTTAGCAGTAAAGTTTCCTATAGCTTGAATACCTTGAACTAGAATTATCAACACTACTACTGTTGCAATCATTACATCTGTTTGAAACCGATAATAACCGTAGTTTATAGCTAGAGTACCTATTCCACCTCCTCCCACAACACCTGCCATGGCAGAGTAACTAATTAAGTTAATAATGGTTATAGTTCCACCTAATATCAATCCAGGTAAAGCTTCTGGTATTAAAACTTTTAATATAATCTGCCAGGGACTTGCACCCATGGCTATAGCTGACTCTATTACACCTGAATCTATCTCTTTTAAAGAGCTTTCTACCATCCTAGCTGCAAAAGGTATACTAGCTACTGTTAATGGTACTATTGCTGCAGTTGTACCAATTGAACGACCGACTATTAATACTGTGAAAGGAATAATAGCTACCATCAAAATTATAAATGGTGTTGATCTAAAAATATTAACTATTGTTCCTGATATTTTTTGAACAGATTGACACTCAAGAATATGGCCTTTTTCAGTTACAACTAGAGTTATTCCTAACGGTAGACCTAAAAGATACGTTATAGTTATTGATACTCCAACCATATAAAAGGTTTCATATAAAGCTGGTAGTAATAAGTCTAGAAGTTCGTTAAGCTGTTGAAAAATGTCTACCATTTTTTAATACCTCCAAACCTAAATCTTTTTCAGTAAGATACTCCTTAGCTTTATTAATATCTGAATCACTTCCTATTAGTTCTAAGACAAGTGTTCCAAAGGGTGTTCCTTTGATATGGTCAATATTGCCGCTTATTATATTAGTATCTACATTAAAATTCTTAATAAGTGATGAAATAATGGGGTCTTTGGCTTTATTTCCTATAAAGGAAACTTTAACTATTTGAGTATCATATCCTGAATAGTCAATACTCGGTAGCTCTTTTTCAGTGACACTTTTTACAAAGTTTTTCGTAACATCTTCCTTTGGTTTAGTAAAAATATCTAAAGCTTTTCCTGATTCAATAACTTTCCCTGATTCCATGATAGCTACAGAATCACATATCTCTTTAATAACTTTTATTTCATGTGTGATGATTAAAATAGTTAAATTATATTTTTCATTAATATCTTGTAACAGGTTTAATATTGACTTTGTTGTGTCTGGATCAAGGGCTGATGTCGCTTCATCACATAGTAGTATCTTCGGGTCATTAGCAAGAGCCCTTGCAATCCCAACTCTTTGTTTTTGACCACCACTAAGCTGTGAAGGATAAGATTCAGCTTTATCTTCTAACCCCACCAGCTTTAATAATTCAGTCACTTTTTTATTAATTTCTCCTTTATCTACACCAGCAATTTCTAGTGGCAATGCAATATTTTCATAAGCTGTTCTTGAAGATAATAAATTAAAATGCTGAAATATCATTCCAATTTTCTGCCTAGTCTTTCTTAACTCTTTTCCAGTTAAGTTCGAGACCTCAATTCCATCAATTGTTACAGAACCTGATGTTGGTCTTTCAATTAAATTTACACACCTTATTAGAGTACTTTTACCTGCACCACTATAACCAGCTATCCCAAAGATTTCGCCTTTTTCTATATTTAAATTGACATTTTTCAATGCTTGAACCTTATTACTTTTATTTTTGTATAGCTTGGTTAGATTAGTAATTTTTATCAAGAAAACAACCCCCTTTATCATGATAATTAAATAAAACATTAAAATATAAAAAAGCCCCTTCTGACAAATGTAGAAGAGGCCTTAATAGCTAATAGCTATATTTAAGACATCTCCTTATCTGTCAGAAGCTTTAAGCTTCTGTTGGAATTGGCACCTTTGCAGCATTGCTGCCGGTTGCCGGGCTTCGTCGGGCCAGTCCCTCCACCTCTCTGGATAAGGAAATTCTATATTTTTTTATGTTATAACATATTCTATTATTAATAGTTTAAAGTGTCAATAGTTGATTTATCCATAACAACTTAATAAGTAAGTATTAAAACTGATGAAACTTGTTTCTTTTTGTTATAGACAACTAATAACAAAATAATAACCCTTTCTTGTTTATAATAATGACAGGTGAAGGTTGTCTAAAATCTGAAAGGAGGATCACCTGTGAAATTACATAATGATTCAAGTGATCTACTAATTTATACACTTGGAGGATTTACTGTTTATAAAAAAGGAGTTAACCTCACTCAAGAAAAGTCACAATCTATTAAGAGCTTTCAACTTTTAAAATATCTAATTGCCCATAGAGATAAAAGGCTAAAACCTGAGCAAATTGTATCACATCTATGGCCAGATAATAATTATTCAAACCCTAAAAGTACTATGTACTCACATATCTATCGTCTTAGAAATTTATTAGGTAAAGATAAATACAATAACCATTACATTCTTTCTGATAACGGTTTTTATAAATGGAATAAAAGTGCTAGTTACTGGTTAGACATTGAAGAATTAGAAAAATGTCTTAATATGGCAAAGCAAAAAATACCCACAAATCTTAACAAAGCAATTAAATACTATAGAACAGCTTCACATATTAACATCGGTAATTTCTTACCCGAAGACAAAAATGATTGGACAAGCTATGTAAGAAATTATTATTTAAATATGTATAAAAACACTACATTAGAACTAACTGACAGGTTACAGAATTTTAATAGAATAAAAGAAACAAAAGAATTCACCCAAAAAGCTATTGAAGTATTTCCTTTTGAAGAAAAGTTCTATTATCATCTAACGAAGTCACTAATTAAAGAAGGTAAGGTACAAAAAGCTAAGGATTATTTTGAAAATACTAAAAAATTTTTTGTAAACGAATTTGGAAGTCATCCATCGTTTAATTGGCATGAAATTGATAATAAATTTGAAGCTATTAACTAAACTATCCCTACCTACTTGGTAGGGATAGTTTATAAATCCAAAAAGCTCCCTTCCATATTAAATATAATTTATATTTAATGCACTACCGAGACATTTATAAAAAATGTGAGAATATAAAAAGAGGCTAAAACCTCAAAGTAACTCTTGGGTTTTAGCCTCTAATAAGTTTATAGAAAATTTTCTACATAATCTACTATACCATCTGAAATACCTTCTGCTGCATTTTGTCTAAACTGATCAGTTCTCATAAGTTCTTCTTCTTCGTAATTAGAGAGATAAGCTAACTCTACTAAAGCAGCTGGCATATGAGCATTTCTTAAAACAGAAAAGTTCCTATCAAAAATTCCTTTATCTTGTCGGTTTAAAGTATTTACCATTCCATCTTGTAAGCTTTGAGCTAGTTGATAATCATTAGGGTTTCTTAATGAAGAATAGTAAGTCTCAGTACCTTGAGCTTTTCTATTTAGTGCACCATTAGCATGAATACTTATAAATAGATCAGCACCCATTTGGTTAGCCATATTAGCCCGATTAAATAATGAGATGAATTCATCACCTTCTCTAGTTAAATGAACATCTGCACCAAGTTCCTCTAATTCCTCTTTAGTTCTATGACCTACATCAACAACTACTTCTTTTTCAGTTAATCCTGTAGGTCCCACAGCACCAGGGTCATGTCCACCATGACCAGGGTCTAGTACTATCTTAGCACCTTCAAGAGGAGTTTCTTGAACCTCTTTTGCTAGATTTCGTTGTTCTATTTCTTTTGTTTTGTTTTCTTGAGCTTTTTCCTCGTCTTTATCTAACTTATCTACCTCAGTCTCTTCATCATCTTCTATTTTATTAACAAAGTTAGCACTTACCCAGCCTTCCTTTTCAGTACTCTCAGAAAGACTAATCTTAACCCACTCACCATTATCATCATTGGTATGCTCGTCCACTACATAATAACTTTCTGATGCATTTACTTGATCAATTAACGAATGATCTATCCCTGGACCACTTCGTACATTTAGTGTATCAGCGAGTATTTCAGCTTTTTCTAAAGCTTGTGCACTATCCTCATCGTTAAACATTGGTCCACTAATCACAAGCAGTAGTGCGACAGCTACCAATGAAACTAATAACTTAATTTTTTTCATAAATAACTCCTTTCTAATTCTAAGTTTGGCTATTTTATGTCAACTAGAATTCCAACTACTATTATACTGTATTTATGAGAATATAAAAGTAGTTTCAGGAAAATACCTTTAATTACTACATATAGTAATTTGTTGTAAATTATTTTACTTTGTTTGTTGCTAAAAACAGTTTAACTTATGTAAATAAAATATCTATATTACAGTATTAGGGCAAAAAGCCCACGATTTCAATCGTGGGATGAAAGCCTATTTTTTTAATAAACTTAAGTTGTACTATAAATCAAAAACATATACAATTAAATCATATGAAACAAGAATACAGAAGAACAAAAACAACCGTATCTTTAATTAACTATCAGATGGATGAAAGACCAAGATCATAAAATTAGCCGTAAAGTGGTTGATTTTGCAATAGAAGGCTTGAAGTTCAATAGAAAAGTTGAAGTTGTTTTTTCAGAAAAAGATAAACAGATTTGAGCAAAACTTGCTTACCTGAATAATTTTCGATGTTTTTAAGTACGTTTTGTAGAGCGGATAGCTAAAGCAGAGGAAATTAATATTAGAAGTAATAGAGTTAAGAAGAATGACAGCAATTTATTAACAAGTTTTCAAGTATCTCTGTGGATAAAGTATGATTTAATTAACACTCTACACCGAAGCTAGCAAGTTATCTTTATTTACCAACTTTCTACACTCCGAGTCCGATTAATTAACAAAATTAAAAGATAAGAGGGAGGTTATGATGAATCACAAAGTTGAAGTTTTCATTACCGCTCTGTCAACAACAGGTTTTGATGCAATGACCATTTTTGCATAACTCGCCTATTCCTACAATGTATCAGTCTTAGAACTTTTAACAATTAGATTTATATTTGCATCATTATTATTTTATTATCGTTTGTTATTTTCAGATATGATTCTTATAAAATATCACTCTAGAATTTCCTGTTTATCAGACCGACCTTAATGCATCGTATTCTCCACAGGCGTTTATTCGGATAGTGCCTACCCTACATAATGTCCCTATCGTGATGGGTTCCACATTTATAGTAAAGTCCATTCTCTTATTATAAGTTTTTCAATTTCTGTATTCCAAACTAGAGCATAGTTGGCTTGATAAAAAGAACCTATCTATTTTGACATAAGTTCTAATACCAGTTAGCTTTATACTCTAATTGTCTTGAAAATTCTGACCAAGATACATCTAATATTGCTTTGGCTAGTTTATGGTTCTTTTTCATATCACTTACATTTAGGTCTTCACTGACTATAACTTGGTTTTCGTTTATAATTTGTGAAGACAATTTATGTAAAAAGTGTTTTCTGGCATCTAAGATCTTTTCGTGAAGTCAAGCAATTTAAATCCTCATTTTATTTCTGTTGTTTTAACTATACATCAACTAATTGGTAGAAGTTTAATACTACTAGCTATCATAATTCTTCAAAAAGCTAAAGAAAATAGAACTTCAATAAAAGATCCCACTTGGGAAAGTCAGGCATAAAAAAGAGCCCCACATATTGGGGCTCTTATCTTTATTCTAGTTCACTAGCAGCATTTTGTCCTGCAATTCTACCAAATACAGTAATATCAGTTAAAGCATTTCCACCAAGACGATTATTTCCATGAATGCCACCAGTACACTCACCAGCTGCATATAATCCTGGAATGATCTCACCGTCTTCACCAATTACTTGAGCTTCAGTATTAATATTTAATCCACCCATAGTATGGTGAGTAGCTGGAGTGATTTCAATTGCATAAAAACTTGCTTCATCAAGATTCATTGCCATATTTTCTCTTTCAAAGTCTGCATCATTTTCTTCTTCTACAAAAGAATTATATTTTTCAACTGTTTCCTCTAGCTCTTCTGCTGGAATTTCTAACTCGTTCGCTAGCTCTTCAATACTTTCACCTTTAGTTACAAGACCTTGATCAACATATCCTTCTATGGCTCCTAAAGAATCTCTCACTTTTTCATCAAAGAATAGAAAAGCACTTTCCCCTTCTTGGTTTAAGATAGCCTCAGAAACTACTGCTCGTGTTTCTAATTCATCAACAAATCTTTCTCCATCTTTATTAACTAAGATAGCTCCGTTACCTCGAACAGCTTCTGTGATCATGTTTCCGCCTTCTTCAACAACAGTTGGGTGAATTTGGATCATGTCCATATCAACTACATCAACACCAATTTCTTGTGCAATCTCAATTCCACTACCTGTAGCTCCCGGATGATTAGTAGTAGCATAACCTTCTAGTTCAGCATCATACTCAGTAATCATATCTTCGTTACCACCGAATCCACCAGTTGTAACTATTACACTCTCAGCATTTATTTCAAATGCGCCTTCTTCGTCTTCAACTTGTAACCCAGAAGCTTTTCCTTCATCATCAGTTAAAATCTCAGTAACTGTAGTTTCAAGTAAAACATCAACGCCTTGTTCCTCTGCAGCAGCATCTAAAGTTGTTACTACTTCTGGTCCTACCGGTTCACCACCAGCTGGTCTATGAGTTCTAGCATTACTTGCTCCACCCATACTTCCAACATCACTTAGATCAGCACCTAACTCAGTTAACCACTCTACAATAGAAGCAGAGTTTTCTGTCATCACTTCTACTAGTTCTGGATCATTTTCTTCTCCGCCACCTGTCATAGTATCTTCATAGAAAACATCTACACTATCTTCGATCCCCTCTTCATCTTGAAAAGTTGTTTCAGCAGCATTCAATCCACCTGTTGCTCTAAGGGTGTTTCCACCTAACATTGGCATTTTTTCAACAACTACTACTTCAGCACCCTCTTCAGCAGCTGAAACGGCTGCAGATAGGCCGGCTCCACCGCCTCCAACAACAGCTATATCATATTCTATTACTTCACCTGTATCTTGGACTTCTTCCCCTTCATCACAGGCAACCATTGAAACTAATAACATCCCTGAAAGTAAGGTCATGGTTAGTTTTTTAAACATTTTAATACCCCCTCAATATAATTTAAATTTACTCAATTATTTTTTTAATAAAAATCTTACGCTTACTATAAAAAAACCATCCCCCTCCTTATGTATGTTATTGATATAACATTTACCTAAATAATAGCACTAAGATACAGATTGCGCAATAATTCGACAAAGTTTCAGAAACTTTTAACAGAATTAACCTTTTTGAAGCTCAATTAACTATAATCTCGCCCTGGTCGTGTTAGGTAATTATATTCATAGTATATACCAGAACTTGCACCACTATCTAAAGCCATTGCTTCATTAAAGCCTAAATCTACACAAAACGCTGCTACATTAAAGTGTGTTACTCTGGGAAATCGTTCATTATCATCTTTAGTATAAGCATTAAAGTAGGTTCCGTTAACTGCTGAAATTCCACCTTGTCTATCAGTTACTAGCTAAAGATGAAACACTTCCCACAGATTCAAAAGTTGAAGTTAAATGATATGTACCATCTAATGTTATACGAAGTTTATTATTCCATCAAAAATTTTAGCTTGTACATCTATTTCATGGCTCGTACCATTCACTAATAATCTATTACTACCAACGAGTATTTCCACTACATCATCATCTATACCCGCGATAGGTTTTTATCACGAACAATACTTTTTAGCTGTCGGAAATGTTAAAATAAATTCTGTTTTAAATTTATTAGAATTTATTCTAATATGACCATGATAATTTCTAATGATTTTCTTTATATGTATAACCCATAACCCCTACCATTACCTTTTGTTGTATAACCAGATTCAAAAATCGCTTCTTTTTCTCTTTGTGTAATCATTGGACCATTATTTATAACATTAATCTGATTATGTCCATGTTCATTAACTAATAACTCAATACTCACATATTTTTCTCCATTATTTTTTAATACTGATTCAAACGAATTATTTAAAGGATTACCTACTATGGCGTTTAAATCCCATGATTTAAAGTACCATTCGTTTAGGTCATCTTTAATTCCAAAATTACAGTCAATCCCTTTTTCTTCAGCTATCTTTTTATGAGTATTTAAGGTTATATTCAAGGCAGGGTAATTATTCGATAAATCTGATGAACAATAACTGTAATAATTAAAGCATTACTTATAGTTAATGAAATTAAAGTTTTATCAGTTTTGTTCATCACTAAATTTTCCCTGCTCTTCTTTGCTATTAAAATATTTTATGCTATTAATATCAAATATATATAACCTGTTCTTTTTAAATAGCAGATAAATAAGTAACATCACACTTACAATCGCGATATTAAAAAGCATCAACAGACTTGGTGAGTCTAGTAATATATACATAACTAGTATATCATACTTTTATCGAATCTATCTTCCTTTTTAATTGGTTGTACATTTAGAGACCAGGTTAGAGATCAAATGAGGTGATTGTTTCTACTATGGAAATGGCCTTATTAAAAACTGAAGCTTTTGAAATTGGCTAAAATAATTCCCCTTAAGGGGAATTATTTTAGTTTTTCATTTGCAATTTTTGATAAAAACAGTCCTACTTCTTTATTGTTTTTCCACTCAACTTCCATGTAATCTAAATCTTGAGTATCTTCTCTACCTGTAAAAGGTACCAGCTCAAATATATATGCAGGTCTATCAAATTCTTGGATAAACCAATCATTAAAGTTAGCCCCTTTGTAATCTGAACGTGGGGGATACAATTGATATCCTGTCATTTCACTTAACTGCTCACCTATAGCTCTATCTCGTTCTAAATGTTTGTTATGATAATACCAAAATATCACTTGCCCCCTAGTATGATAAGATGCAGCTGTTAGGGGTTCTATTTGTTTAGTAAAATCATACATAGCCTGTGATTCAGGTTCTGATAAAGGCTCTTCTCCTTTATAGTTCATTGCATACCTAGTCCCGATACAGTCAGACTCTTCCCAGTCTGCTGGGTATTGTCTATTTAAATCAACTCCATTTATATTGGCCTTCCATAAATAAAAATCATCTTTTGCCCATCTTACATTATGTTCTTTAACTTGTTCACAATACTCTTCTGGAATTCCTTCTTTACCTTTTTGGTTTAATGTAACACCGTCTGGATTAACCATTGGTACAAACCATATCCCAACCTCATCTAAAATCTCACGTACATTATATTCACCAATTTTCTCACCTGTTACATAAGCATAGGCATACCGGTCAATTTTTGTCATGATTAGATTTGTTGAGAGCCATTCACGTCCATGATGACTACCTTCAATCAGTATATTATCCTCTTCATTTCCTAACCTAACTGCATATAACTCTTTTCCAGTAACAGACTCACCAATATTTTTTACTTCTAATAAGCCTTGATACTGTTTATCTAATTTTTTTAAATCTTTTTCTAAATCATCAAAAGAATAAGTTTGATAGGGATCAACTATTGTTTTTATCCTATCCGGATTAATTCGATCTAGAGGATCAGATTCAGGAGCTTTTTCAATGTCTTTTTCATTTGTTGGATTGTCACCTTGAAGAAAAGCAATACTAAATGCAAATACAAAAATAGCAATAAGTATAAGTAATGGCCGAAACTTCTCTGACACTAACTGATCACTCCCAACTAATTTAATTTCTCCTTCTTTCTAAGGATGAAAATCTTTCAATATAATTATACATATTTTTATTAAACTTTATTAAACAACTTTAAGCTAAAAGTAATATTAAATTAATATTAGGTAAAACTAACAATGAATAATTTTGGTTAGGAGGATTGGTAAATTGAATAGAACCTTACAATTAAATCAATACCAAATAACAGATCTGGTACTTGATAATAAAACAGAAATAAATGAGAATGAATTAAGTGTTAACAAAGAACTAGTAAAGGACTTAACAAATAAATATTCAGATTTACGCGATATCAAAGTCAGACTTATAACAAACGAAAATTTAGATACTGAAGTAAATACAATGATGGATGTAATACCAATTAGAACTAAAGATGAAAGCACCCTCGGAACTGGTACTACCTTAGAATTAGACGGTGTAGTAGTTCTTCTTACTGGTAAAGAATCTACTGGAAAACAAGTAGCCGAGTTTGGTAGTACGGCTGGTAAAGCATCTGAAAAGATAGCATTTAATCAACCCGGGTGCCCAGATGAGGATGATTTAATTTTAAATATTGATATGTCAATAGAAGAAGGTATCTCAATGACAAGAGATGGTCCAACAGCTTGTCATAGAGCTGTAGATGAATTTATACAGGATATCAGAAATGCTATGAAGCGTGATCTTTCTAATAAAAATCCAGATAATAGTTCTTTAATAAAAGAAGGAGAACAAGACCCAAATAAACCAAATGTCATACTCGTAAAAGAAATGATGGGACAGGGAGGAATGCATGATAATATCCTTTTACCTTTAGAACCTTGTGGTGTAACAGGGGGAAAAAGCGTAGTAGATTTAGGTAATATTCCAGTTGTTATGTCTCCAAACGAAATGAAAGATGGTGGTATTCATGCTATGACTTGTGTTGGGCCTTCTACCAAAGAAACCACCAGACATTACTCTAGAGATCCACTTTTGGACGTTTTGTATGAAGATCAAGATATATATTTAAGAGGAGTTGTAGCTGTTGGTTCTCCACAATCGAACCATGAAAAAGAGTATGTGGCTGAAAGAATAGGCATGATTATGGAAAACATCCAACCAGATGGCGTTATAGTTATGACAGAAGGGTTTGGTAATAACCATATTGACTTTGCAAAACACATTGAAGCTATTGGTAAGCGTGATTTTCCTGTTGTAGGTGTAACATATGCTGCTAAACAAGGAGCTTTAATAATTGGTAATAAATACATGGATGCATTAGTTGAGTTAAATAAAAGTGATAGCATGGTTGAAACAGAAGTCTTAGCACAAAATACTTTAGTGAAAGATGATGCAAGTAGAGCTCTTAACATGTTAAAAGATAAATTATTTAATCGCAGCTCGAATATCAAAACTGAAGTACCTGTACCAAAGGAACCAGAACCAGTTTTTATACCCCCAAATAAAGACTTGTCTGAATCTAATGTGGCACTAGTCTCTGCAGCCGGTATACACCTTAAAGACCAAGAACCCTTTGATGTAGCTGGCGATAATACATTTAGAAAAGTCCCAGCTGATGTTAGTTCAGATAAGTTAATGGTGACTCATGGGGGGTACGATCATAAGGATGTTAGAAAAGATATTAACTGTATGTTTCCTATAGATAGACTAAAGGACTTAAAAGAAAAAGGTATTATTAAAGGCACTAGTGACTACCATGTTGGTTTTATGGGTGGGGGCGGTGATTTTGATGTCTTAAATGATTCAGTTGGTCCTGAAATCGCTGAAGTTATTAAAAATGCTGGCGCTGATATAGCTGTACTAACTGCTGGATGAGGAACTTGTCACCGCTCTGCCGTGGTTGTGCAGAGAAAAATTGAAGAGGCTGGAATACCAACCATAATTATTGCAGCATTACATCCTGTTGCAAAACAACAAGGAGCGCCAAGAGCTGTCCATGCATTAGTACCGATGGGTGCTAATCTGGGACCTCCTAACGATGAAAAAGTACAAAGAGATATCTTACAAAGAGCTTTAGAAAAAGTCATGACTATTGAAAAACCCGGAGAATTTGTTAGGGTTCCGTATGAATATCAGGCTAAAATCTAAAGAATTAACCCGACCTTTATTGGTCGGGTTTTTTTAAAGGTCTTTTAAATATAATATTGAATATATTAATAAAAGATTATCTAGAAAAAAGCGAGGTGCAAAATTTGACTAGTCAAAATACAGTTAATTTCACATTACTATATACAACTGATGAACATTCTTCTTTAATACCACACACCCCTGCAATTGATTTTGATCCCAATCAAAAGGATGATACCATTGGTGGATTTGCAAGACTTCAAACAATTGTTTCAAAAATCAGAAACGAGAAACTGAAATCAAAAGAACCAGTGTTATTAGTTTCAGCCGGTGACTTTTTGAGTGGTAATCCTTATAGTTGGTTAGCTACGAAAGGAAAAACTCCTGAATTAAGCCTAATGAACAAGATTGGTTATGATGTTATAACACTCGGAAATCACGAGTATGATTTCGGTACAGATTTTATTAGTAACTATTTAAAATTAGCAGGTTATCCAAAGGATAATGGCCCTGTTTTATTAGGTACAAATACTGTCATTTATGATGATACTCCTTTAAAAGAGATAGGTCTTAATAAATACTTTATTAAAGAGCTAACTAATAATATTAAGGTTGGTTTTATTGGTATTATTGGAAAAGAGGCTCAGCATTATATTCGAAAAGCTAAAGACATCACATTTAACTCTCATCTTACATCAATTAAAAAATATGTTAAAACTTTAAAAGAAAATGGTGCTAATATTATTGTTGCCGTTAACCACTCAGGGGTTAATGAGAATATTAATATAGCTAGATATATTGATGATATAGACATTATAATTAGTGGTCATACCCATAAATTTTTAAAACATCCTACTATAACTAATAACACTTTCATAGTTCAACCAGGTAGTCACTTAAGACATCTAGGACAGCTAGATATAAGTTATAATATAGAAAGCAAAGAATTATCAATCTATCAAAAGAACATACCGATTGATGATATTATCAAAGAAGACCCAGAAATTGAAAGTGACATTTCAAATTACACAAACCTTTTAAATGAATGGCTAGAGGATTTAACTAATAAAAAAATTAATAATATCCTAGAACCTATAGCTATATCTAATGAAAATATCAAAAAAACCCCAACTTATTCAGAAACACCTCTTGGTAACTTGATAACAGACTCAATGAGGATATACGCTGAAGATACACTTGAAAAAACAGTAGATTTTGCCTTTCAAGTAAATGGACAAATTAGAGATGATATTCTTCCAGGTACTAGAGAAGATACAAAAGGTAAGATTTCATTCTATGATTTAGCACGTACAGCAGGAATGGGTAAAACTATTAACTCAACACCAGGATATCCAGTAGCAGAGGTTTATTTTACTAAAAGAGAAATTAAGATAATACTTGAATCCTTTATTTTCTTAAGTAAAGTTATGGGAAACCCCCTTTTTTTACAAGTATCTGGTATGAGATATAGTTATGATCCTGATAATGTTATTTTATCTGATTTACCTATTAAAAATTGGGCTATACCCAGCTTTCGAGCTATTAATAGTATTGAAAAATATGTAGGTGAAGGTGTTCAAACAGATAATAACAAAGATTTTATTGAACTAAAAAAAGATAAAAAAAAATTATATCGAGTGGCTATAGACCTTTATGTGTTAGAGTTTTTTCCTAAAAAAAGGTTAGTTTCACGTTTATTCGTAGTACCAAAAGATGAACATGGTAATCCAATAGAAGACTTTAAAAAAAGTATAATTAAGGAGAACTATAGACCACTTACAGTATGGAAAGCATTGGTAGGTTTTTCAAAGAATCGAGATTTAACCAGCTATAGCGAAGATAACAAAAGAATTATCACAAAAAATAGAAATTAACCTGTGATAATTCCTGTTATATTAATTACATTTTTGACACTCTATACACATGAATGCGTGGGATTTTCGGGTAGCTATGCGTCCTCACTTCATTTCTGCTTTAGACAGCTCCCCAAGCTAAGGGTATACCAGTACCCTTCTTCCCATACCAGTGCATATAGCAGTATAAGCTGATAGACTTTTGCTTACCCTACTCCATCTATCATAGGTGCATGGATGATGTTCATTCCTGCTACCCGATCTCGGTGGGTTTTAATACCTCGTAGTTTTGCTTTGCACTCAATAAATAATGCTAACCGGTAAAATGACCATGTATGTAGGTTCTTTTCGTTTTTACGGCTTGTTCTTGCCGTGTTTCGGGTATTTGACAGTTTTTAGATACCAAAGTATTGATAGTCTCAAAAAGTAAAGTTAATCGATTTTTAATTTCATTTATTGCAATTTTTCAAGGGATAACAAGGTCGTTTGTAGAAAATAACTAGACAATACATAAATTGCAACAGTCGTATTCTAGTTATTGAATTTATGTGAGATACACCTGCTATCAGAAATATGATCATAAAAGGTAAAGAACATCAATTTTATCCTACCATTCAGACAAGTAGTTAATCATGAATACAGACTATGAATCAAGAACTAAAAAATAACAAAAAAGCGACTCTCGATAATTGCATTGAATGATAAGAATTGAAAGACTTTTGAGTAATTTATAAGTGTAAAGTAATGAAGACATCAACAATTTTTACAAGAGAAGGTGATGGCAATAATTAAACTTAATCATTCAAATAACCCGAAGAACCCACGGAATATGGCTTCTAATAATATCAATAAAAGAACAATTATTTTAATATCAATTTTGTTATTACTAATAGTTATAGCTTTTGTTGTGAATTTTATCATCATGCCGGAATCACAGCCCTCTGAAGAGGTTGAAGTGCCAGTTTCGCAAGGTAATACACACAGAAAAGAGATTGACATGGAAGATATGGAGTTTGCAAGAAAAATAATGGAGAATATGGAATGGCGTGAAGAGACTGAACTGTATAGAGATCCATTCTTTGGTCCGATAGAATTATCAGGAGTTCTAGAAATTGCTATTGATGAAGGCGGGGAATTAGCTTTTCTAGAGAATCCGCCAGTAATACAAGATGGTCGTACTCTAGTTCCGTTACAGGAGATTATGGAAAATTTAGAGGATAGTGTACATTGGAATCCAAAAACAAAAGAGATCATTATTAAAAGAGAAGCAAACGTACTGCTTTATTTGGGAGAATATGAAGCTGAGATAAATGGCGAAATTTTCAAATTAGATGTACCACCACAGATCATTGATGACAAAATAATGGTACCACTACGATTTATATCTGAAAAATTAGGCTTAATTGTAAATTACGACGATGATGGTAGAAAGATTACTATTTCAGTTAATTAGTTTTACAGTTTTAATTACATTATGAATATAAATAAAATAAGAAAGGTTAGGAGGTGTAAGCCATAACAAGGATTTTTTACAAATTTCCTGTTATGGAATGCTTATGGCCTTATACAAATATGAAGCTGTTGATTTTTCTGGAAATCCTTATTCAGGTCAGATAAATGAAAATAGTGAACAATTAGCAGCCAAAAAATTAAATGATAGAGGATACATAGTAACAGATATAAAAGACGTGAACGATTTTAATTTTAAAAAGTTTTTAAATCTCGACCAAAAAGTTAAATTGGGGGATTTAAGTCTCTTTTCGCGCCAATTATCGTCCATGCTAGACGCAGGGATACCTTTAACCAGGTCCTTATTTACTTTAAGTGAACAAGTGACAAATCCAGTATTGAAAAAGGCCATTGGTAATATTGCTGAAAATGTAGAGGGTGGAATGAGTTTTTCTGAAGCTTTAAGTCAGCATTCAGAGGTTTTTTCTAACTTATACATTAGTATGGTTGAAGTGGGAGAAGAAAGTGGAAATCTTGGTGTTTCTTTAGCTAGACTATCTGATCAATTAGAAAAAGACAAAGCATTAAGAGATAATATCCAATCCGCTACTTTTTATCCTAGTTTAGTAACTTTATTTGCAATTGTAATACTCACTGTGATGATGATATTTATTGTTCCTGTTTTTGTCGATATGTTTCCTCGAGAGACTACGATTCCATTACCGACTCAAATAATTATTTCTTTTTCCGATTCTATCAGAAACTACTGGTATTTATGGGTATTGGCGAAATTAGCTGTCATAACTGGAATTAAGTATTATTTGAATACAGAAACAGGTGAAAAAAAGTGGAGTCAAATAAAACTATCACTTCCAATTTTTGGACCATTAGTGAAAAAAGCTGTAGTAGGAAGATTTGCAAGAACGCTTGCTACATTATTGTCAAGTGGTATATCAGTTCTCAATGCGTTAGAAAAAGCTGGGAACACATCTGGTAATAAAGTTATAGAGGAAGCTGCAATGAATGCTGTAGAAAAGACTCAAGAAGGCTCTAGTATAGCAGAAACACTTAAAGAGAACGACGCTTTCCCTCCTATGACAATTCAAATGATTTCCGTAGGAGAAGAAACCGGATCTCTGTCGGAGTTATTAGACCGGATTGCCGGTTTCTATGAAGAAGAAGTGGAGACTATGAGTAAAGGGCTAACTTCTATTATAGAACCGGTAATGTTAGTTATTGTTGGATTGATTATTGGTTTTATTGTGATTTCAATGTATCTTCCAATTTTTATTGGAATTACCGAAATGTCCTAAATTTTTAGTTTATTATCCTAATTGAAGAAAGGGGATTACTTGATGAATAAAAATGATTCCCCAAAAATAAGGCAATCTAGTTTGGATCAAGTTATACAAAATTATCTTGATAACCCGACAGAGACTAATTTAAAACTTGTGGTAGAAAGCTCAAAAGGATTAGTCTATCACTTTAGTAAATTATATTCTCATGATTGTGAACTAGATAATGATTTAGTACAAGCTGGTTATGAAGGTATCTCAAAAGCAATTAAAAAGTTTGATACTAGTTATAAAAATAGTTTTAGTACTTTCGCTTCTTATTACATCAAGGGTGAAATTCAAAAAGAACTTACAAGTAGAACACGGTTCAAATGTGGCGGTAGATGGATGACAATGTTGAAACAACAAGTTTCTAAAGCGAGAGAAGAGCTAAGAAATAACCTGGGAAAAGAACCTTCCATTGAAGACATATCTAAAAAGATAAATATAGATGAAGAAGCTGTAAAAATAGCTATCATTGCTGAAATAGTGCCTATGGAACAAATAGATTTAAATAAAATAAAAAACAGACATTATGAAAATTTTCAATTAGCCATTGAGGACAAAATTGCCTTACAAGATGCCCTCAATCAATTGTCTGAACTGCAACAAAAAGTTGTATATTACCTGTTTTATCTTGATCTATCGCAGACAAAAGCCAGTAAATTGCTGGGCATAAATCAGAGAAAGGTTTCGCGCATAAAAGACAAAGCGCTCAAAGCTATTTCTTCAAATTTGAGATCGTAATAATTCTAATACTGCAATTTACGATATTTATTTTTCTGTAGAAACTCACTTTGAAATTAAATAAAAGTAGGTGATATCATGGGAATTTTAGGCTCTACTAAATCTATGGGTTTAGAATTAAAAGACGACAAGATGAGAGCAGTAGAATTGCATAAAAAAAGAAATACAATTAATATTGTTAATGTCAGAGAGCGAGATCTCGCTGCAGGAATTATTGAAAATGGTAAAATACAAGATTGTAATAAATTAGTTAAAGAACTTGAGAATTTCTGGTCTAATAGCGGTTTTAGTAGTAAAGATGTAAATTTGGGCATTTCAAATCAGGATATCATTGTGAGGTTTGCTTCATTTCCTAAAATTAGTGAAAAAAAATTGGATAATGCAGTGAAATTCCAAGCACAAAACATGCTCCCAATTAATATAAATCAATTAGTATTGGATTACACTGTTATAGGAGAAACACACAATGAAGACGAGAATCCAATTTGGGAAGTGTTAATGGTAGGCGGAAAAATTGACATGATTTATGATTATATTTACTGCCTTGAAAAAGCTGAGTTGTTTATTAATGACATTGAGATCTTACCTTTATCTATGGGAAGATTATTAGAAAAAGAACAGCAGGAACGAGTAGTAATAATAATAGATTCTACTGGTGGAGTTATTAATCTTTCTGTTTTTGAACACGGCAACCCGAAGCTCGCTAGGATGATTACACCTTCCGATACTACTACAGAAATGAGCTCTCCCTATGATGAAATTGCTGCATCTATTGACATTAATCCAGGGGGAAGGAATGACGAACTGTTGGGAGAGGCCCAAATTAATCAGGTTGTAACTAATACTAGAACACTGATTGATTACTATCAAACTCAAAATACGGCAAAATATGTAGATGCAATTCTAATTTGCGGTGGTGCTAAAAATTATCAAATGCTTATGGACCGGTTGGAAAATTTTCTGGGATTACCGGTATATTTCAGCAATCCACAAACAGCATTAGGTGTAGAGGCAACTGATTTATCTTTAGAAGAAATAAAATACTACTCTCAAGTAATCAGCCTTGCTTACAAAGGAATGGAGGAGAATTAAATGCACTCTATCAGTTTACTTCCATCTGAAATTAAGCAAACAAGAGAAAAGAATAAGAAATACTTTACTATAGGAACTATTATTTTTATTATAGCATTACTTTGCTCTGGTTTATTGTTTTTTTTATTTTTACATGTAGATAATGTCAAAAACCAGGTAGATAGCACAAAACAGAACATAACTATAGTTGAGAGTGAAATAGAAGAATTGCAGAAGTACAGGAACTCCTACAAACAGATCACAGAAATAACCGAAGTTATGGAAAAGACCCATGGAGAGGTACCTAATTGGCAAAAAACAATGATTCAAATAGGAGAAACTATCCCTATGAAAACTTGGTTGAACGTGTTGTCGATGCAATATGATGATAGCGTTGATAATCCCTTGGGGATTTTAACAATAGAGGCTTATACCTTTGACTACAAAGAACTTACTACCTGGCTTAAGAGCTTAAATAATACAGATGAAATAAATAATATTGAATATGAATTTTTGAAGAAAATTTATGATGAGGATATGGATTTTGCAATTTACACTTATGAAATCAAGGCTAAAGTTGATACAGAAGACTTTACCCAACGCTATTTAGAAGAGGGGGAGTCAGCAGATGACTAATAAATTGAAACAGTCGAAAATATTTGTATCAGTTGCAGCTTTTTTTCTGGTAATTGTTATAGCAACAGGATGCTACTATTTTTTAAAACTTTCTTCTGCTCAGGAAGAATTGGAACAACAGAAACAGCGGCTAAATTCAAAGAAATCAACTTTAGCTTCATTAGAACAAATTAAAGAACAAGGGAATCTTGAAGAGCAACTTACCTTGTTTAGAGAAGTGATACCAAATTCTCCTAAAAAAGATGATTTTATAGATTTATTATATAGTTCTGCTCCCCCAGATGGTGATATACATCAACTCAAAATAGATAGGGTTATAGAGCATGACGATTATGGTGCTGTTCCTGTAAATTTCACTTACATTGGACGTTATGGTGAAGTGATACAGCTAATAAATAATTTAAATGAAGATAATAGGATGGTTACGATATTTGATATTGACATTGCTGAAGGTGAAGAAGGATACCCTCAGGTAAATGCCAGTATCTATGCGAAAATATATTTCTCTAAGGGTGATAATTTATGAAAATACGGACTTTATTAGGTGAATATTTAATAAAAGCTGGTATAATAACTGAAACACAACTAGAAAAAGCTTTAAATGAACAGAAATCAATGAGTACTAAAAAACCTTTAGGGAAATTGTTAGTTGAAAATGGATATGTCACAGAAGAAGAAATTGCAAAAGCAATAGCCGATCAAACTGGTGTCCCTTATATTTCTATGGATGATTTTGAAGTAGACGAATCTGCTATGTATTTATTGGACAGTAATAAAGTTGAGCAATATAATGCTCTGCCCATTGGATTCGAAAATGATAAACTGATTACTGTTATGTCTAGACCTAAAGATGTGATGATAATTGATGATTTGAGGCTGCTAACTGGGTTTGATATAAAACCAGTAATTGTTACCGATAGTGTCCTAGAATACATGATCAATAGATACTTGAATGATGATATAGATGTAGAACAAACAGATGATTCAAAAACTGAAAGAGCTGAAGAAGAACAGGGTCTCATTACTACGGGTGATAGTTTACAAGAAAAGCCCGCTGTTATGCTTGCTAACACCATATTTCATAGAGCTGTAAGAGGAGGGGCTAGTGATATTCACTTAGAACCACTAGAAAATGGTTTTAGGGTGAGGTTTAGAATTGATGGTGTTTTACACCAGGTCATGAACCCTCCTAAAAGTATGCATCCTCCCCTGGTATCTAGAATTAAAGTTATGGCTAATATGGATATAGCTATGAAAAGAGTACCTCAGGACGGCCGGATCACCTTAAAGGTACAAGACAAAACAGTAGATGTGAGAGTTGCTTCTCTGCCTACACCTTACGGTGAAAAATTAACTTTACGTATTTTAGACAGAGAAGCTCATCTATTTACTTTAGCAGATCTTGGTCTTCCAGATAAAGAGTCAGAACAGCTAAATACGTTGATAGATGTACCATATGGTTTTATTCTAGTAACAGGTCCTACAGGTAGTGGCAAAAGTACTACACTGTACGCTATTTTAAATTATCTTAATACAGTTGATAAACATATTATTACATTAGAAGACCCAGTTGAAAGACGTATAAATGGCATCAATCAAGTACAAGTTCATTCACAGGCAGGGATGACATTTTCTTCAGGCTTGAGATCAATACTGAGAAATGATCCTGATATAGCTATGGTAGGAGAGATCAGAGATTATGAAACTGCCCGAATTGCCATTGAAACCTCTCTTACTGGCCACTTAGTGTTTTCAACCCTTCATACAAATAATGCTGCAGGAGCTCTTTCTAGGTTGACTGATATGGGTATAGAGCCGTACTTGACAACGTCTTCTTTGGTTTTTGTCTTGGCCCAAAGATTAGTTCGTAATTTATGTAATAACTGCAAAAAGCAGTATCAAATGAGTAAAGAAGAACTGCTTGAAAGTATACCTAATTTTCCTATTTCAGAAGATGAAAGTGAATGTATCACTCTTTATAAACCTGGTTCTTGCGCAAAATGTGGAGAAACAGGGTATACTGGAAGGACTGGTATTTATGAGCTGCTACCCGTAACTGAGAGTATAGCGCAAATGGTCTTAGAACGACGTTCCACTAGAGAAATAGATAATGCGGCAAAGGAAGAAGGTATGAAATCCCTCAGAAAAAGTGGGTTAGAAAAAGTTAAATCAGGACTAACATCTTTAGAGGAGGTGCTGAGAGTAGCTAAGTAAGTATTTCTGGTCTGATTGGAGGTTATTTTATGAAAATCCTTACTAAGTTCCAAGCTATTAAGTTATTGGATCAACAAGGTTTTACCATGGTTGAAGTGCTCATATCCATGGCCATTATAGCTTTACTTGCCATGACCTTTATCCCTCTTTTCAGTACCAGTTTTATCAATATCTTTGCTTTTGGAGAAAGGGATAGGGCAATGTCTGCAGCCTCTGATGTCATGGAGCATTTGTATGCAGCACAGCCCTTTGAAGATAGAGATAGTATAGAAACAAAGTTAAATGGTTTGCTGACTAGTGCTGAAAGGAATTTTTCAGAGTTTATATTAAAAGAGCTAGATACAGAAGAACACTATCAAATTGAACCATCAAATGACCCAAAAGAAATTGACAGTGTGAAAGGATATCGTGTTTCCCTAGATGCTTATTATCAAAGTGGAGGGCGCCGTGTCACACTAACTTCTTTTATAAGAGTGAACTGAGAGGAGTAGATCTGCTATGGGGAAGTTATATCAGCTTAAAAGTCAAAAAGGTATCACACTAGTTGAAGTGTTAATAGTGGTAGCATTGTTTATGATAGTTTTAGGACTGGGATATACAGTGATCCATTATAGTAGAACCACCTTTGATACTGGTACTACTAGGGCCGATACTCAACAAGCAGCTAGATTGGTGAAAAACTATATCACTGACGAACTCAGAAATGCTATGGAAATAACTACAGATCACAGCGGCAACGGTTACGGTGTTTTAGAGTTAGATGCTGGTTCTCTGATAATTAATGAAGATACTGTGAAAATAGACAAGCAAATAGAGAAAATAGAATTAGAAGTAATTGAGGAAAATAACACAGGAAGCGCTATTTTAAAAATGATTATAAATGTTGAAGGAGATTACGAATATGAAAATGAAATTCTGTTAAACAACTTAAGTATAGATCAATTGGATATCGATGACTCTGTAGACCTAGCAGATGAAAAGTTATATTACAGCAATCCATAAAAACTGAAAGGAAATTTAAGAACTGATCATATAGGGGGTGAATGTTGTGTTAAGAGATGAGCGAGGAGCCACTATGGTGGTGGTACTTATTGCAATGGTACTGGTGATAGTCATGGGCGCGTCATTTAGCTTGTCAGCCAATACAGAAACTAACCTATCTAGTCAAAATGTCAATGCCAATCAAGCTTTTCATACAGCAAGAAATGGTGTAGATCTAACTGCAGAGTACATTATTAGAAATAAAACTACTGATATAGATGAGGAAGATCTGAAAGATAAATTAAACAATTTATTTAATTCTAATAATAGTAGTGATCCATCTTCAATTACTGATTTAAGTATTAAGAGCACAAACGGTAAAATTGAAGTCACTAGTACCGCTAATTATAGAGATGTAAAAAGGACAGCGACTTTAGAATTAGAGCCCAAAACCGTCTTCGACTATGCGGTTTTTACCACTAGTGAGGGTGAAGATATGACAATACATAATAAGTTTAGTGTTGAAGAAATAATAGGTACAAACGCTTCAAAAGTAGATTTTAAGGGTAATTCAGAAGATAATGTAGATGTGGAATATGAAGTCGGTATATATAGAGAAAATTTAACTAACATAATCGATGAAATTTTCCCAAGTAGCAATTCCAATAATCACTACTACCATTTTGAAGAATTTGATGACATTAAAGACGAAGATTTTGTAGAACATGATGGGAGAGGACAAGGTGTATTAGAATTTGAGATTAATTCAAATGAAGATTTATATATCAGACTAGAGGGTGAATTAGATAATGTTGGTAATATAGTAACGTCAGGTTCAGGTGATGGAGTACTGCATTTATTAGTAAATCATGACCTTAAACTTACAAAGCCTAATGACACAGTACAGTCAAAAATTATCATATATTCAAAAGAAGAGATAGATATAAAAATCCCTGGTGCTTCAGAAGTGGATGCTTACATTTTTGCCCCTAACGCGAAATTTAACTCAACAGGGGGATCTACAGAAATTACAGCAGGAATGATTATAAAAGAATTTGATTCACCTAATACTAGTATGGAATATGATGATTTCTATAAAGAATATTTCAGCGAATTTTTTGATGACGAAGAGTTCGCAGCTACTTATACACGAGGTCTGTGGAAATAATGTGTATAACCAGTGAGGTTCTGACCCTTGAAACCTGGTCTGAGTAATGCGAGCTAGGGAAGTAAAATCCTAGCCTGGTCTATGCCTGGTTATCTTTGTTTGCTCTAACCCTACTGCAAGCTTCTTCTAAGTTGTATATAGAACAAATTTTCTCTATTAAACTGTTTGTCGATGCACCATCGGTTACTGTGTGCCTCTCTATTCTTTTACGTTGGTTTCTTTAATGATCAGAATACGCTCTACACCACACCCTTCAGATTACATTTACATACTTCCCTTTCAGGGATTATGCACAACTACCACTTAATGTAATATCCTTTCGGTTTTATCCTCTAGTCTGTTACCAGGTTTTTTATAAAAAATCCTTATCTCTAAACAAAAGGATCTGACCTAACTAAACTATTTATAGTTTTTTCATAATTATATCTACTTACTAATGCTTTGTTTGGTGAATTAACAAAACAAACTTCGTAACATCTATGAGAGATATTTTGGATTTTAGTTGTTTTCGTTACATTAATAATGTATGACCTATGACTTCTTACAAAATCATCATCTAACCTTCTCTGAATCTCTTTTAGACTCTTAGATACTTCGTGAACTTTTCCATCATCAAGATAGATTCGTACTTTCTTTTCTCCCTTTGTTTTTTCAATAAATAAAATTTTATCTATAGGGATTTGTAGTATCGCTTTAGGTTGTTCAAAAACTAATTTAGAGCTTGTACCAAAATGATTTTGCCCTTTCATCTTGTCTATAAGTTCATTTATTGAACTTTTTAATCGTCCTTGACTAATCGGCTTTACTAGATAATCAAAAGGGTGTACTTCAAAAGATTTTAGTGCATATTCAGAATACGCAGTTACAAAAATAAATTCCATATCTGGTTTTACTTTTTTCATGGCTTTTGCTACAGTTAACCCATTTATTTTCTGGCCTAGTAATTCAATATCTATTATTCCAATATGTGGAGAGTACTCTTTAACTAATCTAAGTGCATTGTCACCATCTTCTGTATCAATCACTTTAGAAACAGCACAATTACCAGAAATGAAGCTCTTCAAAAATCTTCTTGTAAATTTTTCGTCCTCTAATATTAGTATCTTAACATTTTTCATATTATCACCACTAACTTTATCAATTTACATTTTTAGTAAATTAAGACCATTCAGAGTCAAATATCGGCTATTCACGTAACTAGATAGGAAAAATTATAGTAGATATACAAATATTTATCGAATAGGCATAGTAAACTATATATTTAATACATATATATTTGGGGGGATTATTATTAAAGAAAAAGAAAAATTAATTAATGCCTTAACATACATTGATAATTTTATAGTAGCTGAAAAACAGCGACTTAAAAAAGGTCAGTCGTCTACCAATCAAAGTGAAGAAAAATTAAAACAAAGCATAGCTCAACTCAGAGATTTTATTCAAGATTTAAAACAAAAACAACCGCTTTAGTTATATAATTAGTTCATTATACTGGTTAAGTAGGTTATCAAGTTGCTGACTTTTTTCTAATATTATTCCATCACTAAAGTCATGCTCTTTTTGCCCCAATTCTCCTAATTCAGTTCTTAACTGTTCTATTTTGTCTAAAAGATGTCCTTTTTCTACATTTATCAAAAGTAAACACCCTTTCACATATATATTTGGCAATAGAATTATATAACAACTATTTATTTTTGTCAATTTATGGTACAAAATCCCCTGAAATTAGACATAAGGGGATTTTATTTGCCAAAAAATTTATCAAGCTTATATTAATTTCTTTATATTAATTTCATGACCTCAACTATTTTTTCTATACTTTCAGATTTTAACCTTTCTGCTTCTTTTATCAGTTTGTATAAAGCATCGTTTTGATTAATTTTTTGTAATGACTCCAAACATGTATTATAAAGTAAAAGTCTGTCATATTCTTCTCTTCCAAGTAAAAAATCAACAGAGGTATTAAAATAATCAGCTATTTTTACTAATATAGTTAAATCTGGTGTCCTTTCACCATTTTCATATTTAGCTAAGGATGAATAACTAATTCCAATTTCTCTAGCAAGGATTTGGCGGTTAATATTTCCTGTTTCTCTTAAACTTTTTAATCTTTTACCTAATTCCATTAATATTCCTCCTCCATTGACGTTGTACATATTGTCTTATATAATAATGTTAGTTTTATAAAATTATACCTAGTGTCTAACAAGAGACTAACCTCAATACTATTATTATAACGATTTTTATTATCTTGTCGATATATAATATCCACTTTTAAGGTAGGTGTATCTAATGAGTAACTTCAGAGAGCAATGTGAAACCGATGACATAACTGATAATACTAAAAAATACATATTCCTAGATTATTTAAATAAGCTTATTTATGAGCAACTTCACGAAACAAGGGAACACACTTTTAGAATAGAAAAACTCGCACTATCGATAGGCAAATTCTTAAATTTAAACACTGATGAGCTTAATACCTTAAGTCATGTAGCTAGATTTCATGATATAGGGAAGATAGTGTTACCAAAAGATTTACTGCAAAAAACAGATTATTTAACTACAGATGAATCGAAACTATTAAAGCGCCATCCCATTTACGGTTATCATATAGTCAATAAAATTCCAGGGTTTCAAGATATCGCTCGTGGGATATTATACCATCACGAAAGATGGGATGGAAATGGATTTCCTTATAAACTAAAAGGTGAAGAGATACCAATCAGTTCACGGATAGTAAATATAGTAAATTTTTTTGATGTATTAACTCATTACCGATCTTATAAGCTTTCCCCGGATCAGGCAATTGATGAACTAATATTTGGATCTAGATATCAGTTCGATCCAGATATAGTTACTAAGTTAATTAACACTAACTTTATTCATAAGATTGTTTGTGAAAATTTGGAGACATAATTAAGATAGGGGGCGGTGACTAACCGCCGTCCCTCTTACACCACCGAACATACGGATCCGAATACGGCGGTTCCACATTATGTCTGACGTAAGAATTCATATCTAGACACAAGACTTTTAAGCCCTAGACCAATCCAATAGGTTCAGTCTAGGGTTCTTTGTAGTATTGGACTTTTAGCTATACGCCAATAAGCTTTCCGGTTGGTTAACTGCATTGTGCGCCCTTTTTCCAGGACGGAAACCATAGCTATGTTCCGAGAATGTTCCGAGAACGTTCCGTCGAGTAGAAGAGATAGTTGTTGGGCTATTGCTTGTTGGAAGAAACGATCTGTTACTGTAGGAATACCTAACTCCCTAGTACCTCCATCTAACTTTGGGATTTCGACTCGGCGGACGGGTTCTGGTTGATAGGTACCCGACAGAATCTGTTCACTTATTTCAGTCCAATTTTGATTAAGATGCACTCGTAGGGATTTGACGGTATCTTGTCAACACCATGACTACCCTTATTCTTTTCTACCCTCTTTAGAGCTTCGTTTAGATTCTGCCGTAACATGATCAATTTCAACATTAGATATGACCTCCTACGTGAACCACTCATACGATTGTGTCATCTGTTCTCTCCACCCTCCTCAAGTCCCCCGTGGGAATCACCACTTCCTTCTCAAGGTAGGAACTTTGTTTTCTGCTTCTTTGAGACAAATGAACGCCTGGTAATGATTCTCCATAATTAGTTCGGTCCTTCCCTGATATCTTAAGCTACCAAGTACTATGACCTCTGCTGACGTCTGCTGTTCAACATAGCCTCTCGACCATGCTTACCACTTATCTGTGGCGTTCGAGCAGATTCTCCCCGGGTAAGGGCATAAACTTTCTTTCCATATCCCCGCCTCATTTACTCGGTAACACCTTCGGTAGTAAGGACTTTGTCTTGATGTGCAGACTAATCCAGTGTTGCCTAGCCTTGTATGAGATTCGTGTCCCTCGAGGCGAAAATTTGCCGCTGACTTCCTTCAGATGATAGAGTCACCTCCACCACCCTTGTCTTGAGCTACAGCTACTACTACCTTCGCTGTTCGGGACTTTCACCTTATAGCTTATACCCATACCGGGCACACACAAATGAGAAGCAGGCGCTTTAAGCGCCTGCTTCTTTACGAAATCCAATCTTGTACTGTATCTTGATTTTCTTCTATCCATTCTAAAGCAGAACCCATTGGATCATCAGATTCCTCAATCATCGCCATTAATTTACTAAGTTGTTCATCATCAACATAGAAGTTTTCTATAAACTCAGCAACTTCAGCATTCTCTTCCGAAAAACCTTTTCTAGTTACAGCGTCAACTCGCTCAGCATCACCGTAAATATTATCAGGATCTTCTAAAAATTTAAGATCCCAATCTGCAAATTTCCAGTGGGGGGTCCAACCAGTTACTACTACCCATTCTTCATTATCAATAGCATCTCGAAGTTCTGCTATCATTGAAGCTTCACTACTAGTTAGTAACTCATATTCAGCTAAACTATCATACTCTTCAAGAGCGTCATTAGTATTTTGCATGATACCAGCACCCTCTTCTATACCAACTATTTTCTCTTGGAATTTATCTCTATGCTCATCCATTTCATCAATACTATCGATATCAATATAGTCAGGAACCACTAAACCAATTCTAGCATTATCATAGACTGTCCCTAAATTTTCTAAATCATCACTATGTTCATCCATATAACTCTCATGAGTAACAGGTAGCCAAGTTGCAATATATATATCTTGTTCTCCATTTGCAACATCGCTAAATACCATGCCTAGATCTGCCATTGTTATTTCAACATCAAAACCCATCTCTTCTTCGATAACCCCAGCTGCTAAATATG
Source organism: Natranaerobius trueperi (assembly GCF_002216005.1). Taxonomy (NCBI): domain Bacteria; kingdom Bacillati; phylum Bacillota; class Clostridia; order Natranaerobiales; family Natranaerobiaceae; genus Natranaerobius; species Natranaerobius trueperi. Next base: position 69,120 of record NZ_NIQC01000003.1, on the reverse strand, counting down.
TTTTCGCAGTGGCACAGGTCCAATTACCATGAGCAAGTTCAATTGTCTCAGCCTCAGCACCACCAGTATCTTCACACCCTATAAATACAGCTGTGCCCAAAATCATGACTAATACGATCCCAACAAAAACTGACTTTCTCATAAAATTAAAAATACCTCCTTTATTATTAGCTAGTTATTTCTAAATTGCTTTTTATTATATGCTTTTTGGTAATTAATATCAAATACTGTAATACTTTCTAATAGATACTGAGTAGTCTTCTAATAGTCTAATTGATAATAGTATCCAGTTTTCGCAGATAACTAGAAATATCCTCTAAATTAAATGGACATATCATTATACCACTCATAAAAGTAGCAGCTTCTTTAATTGATAAATACAAAGTTGTTCACTTTTCCTTGTATAGTATAGTAAAATAAAGTTACTTACAATGTATAAATAACTTTGATGAAATTTGAGGCTGCCTATAATCCTCCCTAATGATAAAAGGAATATTTATATTCGTTCTAGTAGTGAGTTAGTTAGAGGTCATGAAGAACTTTTTGACTACCGAACCCTTCGAATTCGTAGACATTAAGATTTAATTATTAGGTCTTCATCAGAAATTTCAATAAAGTATTTAGACTCCGGGTCTAAATACTTTTTGTCTTTTCGAGTAATTATCTCTGATGCCCCAGTTAACCATAGGTGATTTCCCATAGAATAAAAATATCTATCATCACTTTCCCACTTAATTTGGATTTGAGGAGAAAGAAAAGCTCTACCGTATCTAGGTGCCTTTTCTAAGCTTTTTAAAATTGTCTTTTTAGAAAGGTTACTCTCAAAATTATTTGCATCCTCTCCTGTCACATCATAAATTTGTAAATACTCGTGTTTAGTTTTAAAAAGTTTTTCACTGAAAGTATAATTGTAATCATACTTTTTTAAGTTACTTTCTAATATCAATAAATCCCTATAAGTAATCTTCTCCTTAAAATTCGTTAGTAGGATGATAACCATAATACAAGTCACCATAAGAGTTGATTTAGTACTCTTTTGTGTTATTTAATGCTGTTAAAGTCTCATTTATCAGGTCTTCATATTCCCTTGGTAAAATACCATAATTCTTTAAATGAAACTTGTATTCAAATTATGTATTGCATGGTTTAAAGAAACTACAGCAACAGAGTTTGTATCTTGTTTTTCATGGTAATAATCAGGGAATAATATACCTCCTGCCACCTCATGAATAACTCCTTTTTTTTAAGTTACTAAAATAATTTAGATACTCCTTCCCTCTTTTAATAATATTTTCATTATTATACTCTTTTCCTACATCTACTAAAAAAATAGAAGCATCGGCTGACATTCTAGTATCTATAAAGTTTTCTTTAATTCCATAAGCATTATTTAAATAATCTGCTTGTACTTCAGTCCTAAAAAAAACATCTTCGTTTTGTCTGTTCATAAGTGTATAAGCGCTATTTATTAAAAAAGGGCGAAATAAATTATCGCCTGTTATTTTAGTAAAGTCCATCAATAAGTTTGGTGTACTTGCTTGTAAGTTATTAAAATAGAGATTTTTGTCTATATTTTCACTATCTATATAACTTGCTGGTACGTATCAATAACTCCCTTCTGGTGTATACCACCACAGATTCCCGTGATAACCTTTCCCAGAAGTATTAAAGGTTTCTCGAGCTAATTCCCAGTTTGATGTACTAACATATTCACTAAAAACTACCCAATAGGGATGAGTGCTTCTCTTTATTTAAAGTTAGCGTTAAAGTCACCTGCTGACAAAAAAGAAAGTCTTTCGATACTTGATAAGTAACTGTTTCTTTCGGATTAGGTTGTGTTTTTAGTAAAGGGAAGTAAGAAGATTCTTGTAAGTCTAATAATCTACCTGTAAAAAACAACCTATTTATATCTAGACTTTCTTCTGCGTGGATATTTGAATTAAAAAATAAGGTTATAATAGAAATCATGCTATAACAAATATTAATCCAGGACATTTTTTCATAAATAACACCTCAACTATTTATTTAATATTTATATAACTTCTAGAAAAAATTCATCTTCCTGTCATTTTTAACTTTAATAGATTTATGAAACCAAAAAAGTCTAAATGTATGAGCTATTTTCTAATACCTAATTCTCATATTAGATAAGATGGGTATGCAAAAAAAATAAAATGTCTTATAATAGTAAATTACATATATGAGGAAGGAAGATTACCATGCGAAAATTAGATCAATTAAAAAATATTTATAGACAAAATGAAGATGGCGCATATATCATAGAGGTCTTCTTAGATCGGTATATTCATGCTTTTAATGAATGGGATAGCGCATATCTAGAGGTTCGCGACTTAAGTCCAGGCTTAATACACTTTCTTGAAAGATGTTCTCACGATATACCATTTAAATACGATATCGAAATATTATTTACTGTCGCTGAAGAAGAGACTATTGAAACAGAAAAGTTAATAATACGAGGAGTCAAGTCTTATTTTTCCTATAAAATTCTAAAGGAAAAAGAAAACTTGACAAATATGATTAGAAAAATTCTCAAATACTTTGGTATATCGGTGTTTTTCTTAATCATGTCATTTTCTTTAGAACCAATACTTCCTGATACCCTTATGGGTAACACTGCGCGAGAAGGACTAATGATTGGTGGGTGGGTATTTTTATGGCAAGCTATCTCTTTGTTCGCTTTTAATGTTAGCGAAATTAAACAAAAAATTAATGAATATAAACGCTTTTTAAAAGCAAACATTAAATTTAGATATGACCCGGAATAGTCCATACATAAATGAAAGCGGCTCAGATGGAGCCGCTTATACCTCTATTAAATTTACTTGGTTTTTTTCAATATACTTATCTAAAGCTTCTTTCGTCTCCTTTTTAGAAGAAAAGAACAGTACCTGCCAACCGGATTGACATACTTCCATTAATAACTTAATTTGGTTACATAACCGATTGTAATCTGCTTTGATAAAGGGATCATCAAAAATAAAAAAACCTTTTTGAGGAAGAACTTTTTCACCAAAGGCTAACCTAATTGATAAATATAATTGATCATAAGCTCCTCCCGAAAGATTATTGATATTTAACAACTTACCATCATGTCTTCTTGTATAAAAAGTCTTCTTGTTTTGATCAAAGCTAACTTGATCATACATACCAGAAGTGATTTTATTAAAATAGTCAGCCACTCTGGTTTCTTTATTAAATAGGTTTTGTACCTTTTTTTCTTCTTTTGTTCGTATTTTTTCTAAAATCCTAATAGCCATTCCAGCTAACCCTTTTTCTTTTCTTTTATTTTCTTGAAAACTTTTCACTATATTCTCTATAGCAACTAAACCTTCTAAAGTTTGGGGGGACTTAAGTAACTGTTTATCCTCTTCATTAGAAGGTAAAACTATCTCAAAAGATTTTTTACCAAATTCTTTTAGTTGATACAAAAAAGTCTCCATTTTGTTTCTTTTTTCATCTCTCATGTTTTCTAATTGTACTTTTTTTTCATTTAATCTCTTTTTCTCTAGTTCGACCATCTTTCTAATTGCTAAATAGTTTTCGTCCTTTAAATCAAATTTTCTACGTAATAGATCTGCTTTTTCAAACATGTTAGGTTCTATAAACTTGTCATCATGTAAACTTGTGTATTTTGTTTCTAGATCATAGAATGCTTCAAGTAATCTATTCTTTAAATCTTCTAAATAATAACTTTCATCTCCAAAAATATTACTTAGCTTTTGGTGGCTTTTCTCTATATTCTTTTCACATTCAACTTTTAATTGAAGTTTAGTTTGATAGTCATTTTTATCGTTTAGAAAAGACTTTCTTCGTATTTTTTCAATTTCTTTATCATACTCATTAATCTTCTGCTTATTCTTTTCTTTCTGATTTAGCAATGTGTCAATTTCTAAATCTAGTTTTCGTTTGATATCTTTCGCTTCAAAAAAATCATTTTCTATTTTAGAATACTCCTCATAAAAGGCTTGTACTTTATTTTTTAACTCTGGTAATTCTCGTGAATGTAAAGAGTATTTTGCTAAGGTTGCATTTAAGTTTTCTAATTCATAGTTAAATTTCCCTTTTTTGATTGCTAAAATAATACTTGGACGGAGAAAAAGTCCTGTTGCTACAAAAAGTAGTGTGGTCATAGATATAAACCAAAAGTTTTGAAAAAAGTATGTACCTAAAAATGAAATTAAAAAGGCAATTATAGTTAAAATCGATACCGGTTTAAGTGAATTAACAGTAGTTGTTAATCTACTTAAATCTTTATATAAAGTTTCTACTACTGTAAAGTCTAATCTATCTATTTGATCTTTGTTTTCTTTTAATAACTTTAATTGTTCACCATTTTTATTAAGGTCATTATAAACTTGCTCTTTTTTTCTAGTCTTATCTGATATTTCTTTATCTAAATTGTCAATTTCTCTTGTAAGTTCTTTAATATTAACTTCAGCATAATGCCATTTATCTAAATCCGCTTTATTAATAGTAGAGAGTTTTTCTAGATTATCTAAATTATTTTCTAAGTCTTTAATTTCATCTTTCACGAATTTATATCTATAGATCTCTTCTAAAAGATCTAGCTCTCTTAATGCTTGAATAAGATCATCTCTCTCGCCTTCTATGTTAGCTAATTCTATTTCAATAGAATCTAGCCTTTGTTCATAAACTTGTTTTTTAAATTCATCTATTCGTTCAAGTAAAGCTTTTGCATTTTCAATCCTGTCATTGAGATAATTATTCTGCCGAGTATTTTTGTATTTTATTTCTTGAATTTTTTCTATATCTTGTTTTATATTATTAGTGAATAATAATTCTTTTTTATTGATTTGTGTTACTCCTTCTATATTTTTTATAGAATGATCTATCTCCATATTTTTCATACCTGTTAAATGAGAAATCATGCTTGAATAAAAATCAACTTTATTAGAACTGGTATTCATTTTTTGAGACAGATCACTATTTCTAATTATAAACAAGTTTCTAAAGGTCTGTTTAGGTAAGTCAAGATATTCAGGAAGATTATTGTCAGGTAAATAGAACTCATCACCTTTGTATAATAATTTAATTTTTCCCTGGGGCTGTTCTTCTACTCGTATAGGTATATCAGAAAACTCTCTTTTAATTGTAGCTCCTATTCCATATTTAAAACTTAACATTTTTATCATTGCATCTAAAAGCATTGTTTTCCCACGTTCATTCGGCCCAAAAAATAAGTTGAACCCATCAGTCAATTGATATTGTTGTTCTGAAAGAGGTCCAAATTTATCTATATAAATTTGTTTTATTTTCATTATTCCACCCCACTCATAGCCTGAAAAAAGATGTTTCTAAGAGCTTTCTTCTTTTCTTCTTTCGTCATACTTTTTAAATAGATGTTACTATTAACTAGTTCATCCTCTTCTAATTCTTGAATGAATTTTTGAAATAGTTCATTTTCTATAATTTCTTTCATATCTTTAATCTGAAAATTTACTTGATAGTCAACAATATTACTCTTACTTTTACTATCTTCTAATGTTTTACACAATCTCTCATATAGCTGTTCTTCAGATACTTCTAGTTCACTTTGATTAAAATACCCTGATATATTAAGTGTTAAGTCTGCGTTATAATGTGTATTGTCTAATATATTATGTAATTTCGAAAAAACAGTCTCTAGCGATGTGTCTGACACAGGATCTAGTTCTAGATCCACCTCTTTTTTATGATAGCTATCAAGATATAACTGTTTTGGTTGTTCACCTAAGACCACAAGATTAATTGATCTTTGTCCTTTTTCTTTAGAGGTAATAGATACAGGAGAACCCGAATATACAAAATATTTGTCTTGTTTTATATTTTTACAGTAAAAGTTAGTGTGAAAATGACCAGCTAATACATAGTCAAAGTTTAAGTTCCTAAAATATGATAATCTTACAGGCATATACCCTTCTTCTGTCATCTCTACTTCTTCACCATAGTCTGTAGTTCTTATAGATAGATCAAGTAGGTCACCATGATATAATAAAATTTGATGCTTATTTTTATCCTGAATAGAGTTATCAAATACCCGTAACCTTCGATATACTTCTTTTCTTTTTAAGGGTTCATAGGGGATTCCACATATTATTAGGTTTAGCCCTCCTGGTTCGTAAAAAGGTTTTTCTATGTCATTAATTACAGTCACATTTTCTCCAAAAAACATCCCCTCTTGAAAGGAATACCTATCATGATTTCCAGGTATAATTACAGTTTCAAAATCAAGATCACAAAAAACTTGTCGTAAATTACTTCGTAAACGATCTGCATATATATCACTCTCAAAAAGATCTCCAGTAATAACAAGTAAATCTATATCTTCTTTCTCTCCGGTATCAATAATTTGCTCTAGTGCTTTCCATCGTTCGTCATGTACTTTTTTTAAATGTAGATCTGCAGTATGTAAAATCTTTGTCATACTATCACTCCTATTAATTTCGATCTAGTTCGACTTTTATTTCCAGGGAAATCAATTTTCGATAGTTATTGTTCATAAGTCTTAAATTTAGCAATATAGTGTTTAGGAGAAGAATTCCTTTTTAAAGCTTTTTCACTCATATATCTTACTTTGCCAAAAACACGCCGTTCTTTAAAAGGGCGGTCATGTTTTCCAAAACACCATAAAATATTTGCATAACCATTAGGATCTCTTCCATCAAGCGCATATTTATCGTTAAAATAAATCAGTCGATTTAAAGCTTCTTCTGGGCTATTAGACCATTGTATGATTTTTTTACCCCAATACATCCTAAAATACCCATGTATCTTTCCACTTTTAAGTAACTCCATTTGACAAGCGTTAAAGTACTCATCATGAGTGTTAGGGAGTTCTAGTTCGCTTATAGAATATACTTGACGTTTATCTTCCCGATGTGCATTAAGAGTTTCTAGAGCCCAAGTTGGAAGTGAGTCAAGTGAATCATAATCCTGATTATAATAAACGAAGTTAAAGGAGAGTTCTCGTCTAACTATTAATTGTTCTAGAAAATCATGATAATAATCTTTTGTAAATTCATAGGTTTTTAAAGCTAAATATAAAGGAGAAACTTGTCCAAAGTGTAGATATGGACTTAAGTTAGAACAAGCTTCTTCTTTAGTATCATTACGTTTATCTAGATATTCTTTAAGTTTGTTTTCTAAAAAGTTCTCAAAGATTTCATGGGCTGCATTTTCTCCACCCACAAAACTTGAAACAGGGTTAACTGATTTATCTATATTTAAGTTCTTTAGAATGTCGTTAGTAGGCTGGTTTAAATCAATTTCAGGTCCTAACTCTTTTTGAATATTATCTAAAAACTCTTTACTTAAGGTTTTATTTAATTTAGTATTAGTGAATGTGTTAAGATATTCTGATAATTTGTTATGTATCTTTTTTCTTATAGTATGAGCTGCATATTCCTCTTTATTTGAAGCAGATGTGACTGGAATCACCACATCACTTTCAACTTGTAACATAGGACACTCCACTTGATCTGCCACCTGTTTTCTAAATACTTTCTCATGTTTTAAATACCCTTTGTCGGTGATTATTAATGCTGCGTTTTTGGCTAGTGAAAGCACCCCGTTAGCAGGATGTTCATTCGAAATTATAAATGGGATATTTCTTTTTGTTAAATTTTCCTTCACATCTTTTAACCCTTGTAACATAAAAGCAAAATGTCGTAAATTAGCACTTGGATATTGATCATATAAACCAAAATAGACTATTACTGAGAGATTATTTTCATTAGCACAATTAATGGCATATTCAAGACTGTGATTATAATGTGTCCTTTGACTTCTTTGCATCCAATACAATACATATTCTCCGCTCTTTCGTTTGTTTTTATGTGAATTTAATTTTTGTACTCTGTCAGCAAAAATCTTAATCACCGCCTTTTCATTATAATAACATTCTTTAAATATACAAGATTTCCTTCTAACTTATAAATAAACCTCCGCTCTTTGGCAAAGCAAAGAACGGAGGTTTATTAGACATATGGGAGTATTTCTTTAAAAGAAGAAAACTTAACGGCATCGATATTTTTATCAATCGCAATTTTATAAAGTTTATCTTTAGCAAATACTTTATCAACACAAGAAATAGCACACCTATCAGATGATCCATCACCAATATAAATAGTTTCATCTTGATTTGACGCTAATTTTCTTATTAGTTCTGTTTTACAAGTCCCACATAATTCACAATAATTAACTGAATGAGGTGTATTAATATAGAAATTCCCATTACCATTAATTTGTAGTTCGTTTGAATAATAAGGAAGATAAGATAACCCTTCTCTAGCTAAAATTTCTCTAATAAATAGGTCATATCCATCACTTAAAATATAAAGTTTATCACCCTGATTTTCTACCTTATCTACAAATTTTTTAAATTTAGGGTCTAACTTCACTTCGTTTACAAGATCCATAATATCTTGTAGGTTACAATCTAATAGATTAAAAGTTTTTTGTGCAGCATCTTTAGTAGATAATTCACCCTGTTCCCATTTTTCATTAATCTCTTGCCAACCATCTCTAGCACATCGTTCTATCATCAACATACATGTATCTTTTTCTGCGATAGTCCCATCAAAGTCGACAAAAAAAGTCCTATTCATAAAATTCACCCCAATACATTAATAACCATTACATTTTTATTAATGGCTTAATACTCTAGACCCCTCTCCAACAACGAAGCTATTTTTAATTGCTTTAGTAATATATTTTTTTGCTTTATCAACAGATGATATCAGTTCATATCCTTGACCTAAATAAGCACAAATAGCAGCTGACAAAGTACATCCTGTTCCATGTAAACTTCCAACTCCTATTCGAGTTGCTGTTAATTTAATCATCCCTTGATCATAGAATAAATAATCTACAGCTTCACCTTTACCATGACCACCTTTGATTAATACAGAACCCGCACCTTGACCACGTAACATCATCGCTGCTTTCTCAATATCATTATATCCATTTATCTTAATTCCTGTTAATATTTCTGTTTCTGGTAAGTTAGGAGTTATTATATCGCATTTGGGAACAAGTTGTTCCTTAACAGTTTCTAATGCTCTTTGTGTTAATAATACATCCCCACTAGTAGCAACTAACACTGGATCAATGACACACCAACTAAAATTATATTGTGTAATCTTTTTCGAAACTATATGAACATTTTCTTCATTTGCAAGCATCCCAGTCTTTAAAGCAGTTATATTCATATCGTTGGCTACTGCATCAATTTGTGAAGATACGAAATCACCTTCTAGACTCTTTACATCCATTACTCTACTAGTATTTTGTGCAGTAACTGCTGTTATAGCTGATGTTCCAAATACACCTAATGACTGAAAAGTTTTTAAATCAGCTTGAATACCTGCACCGCCACCAGAATCAGATCCCGCTACTGTTAGAACTACTTCTTTACTCATTATTTCCCCTCCCCGGTTACAGGGACAGCCGAATAATAACAAACAAAACCTTTACCCATCCAGGTAAAGGTTTACACACGTATCCACACTTCAAATGACTTCCCTACGCTGGCATTACCCAGATCAGGTTTGAGGGTCAGGACTTAATAGCCCACTCTCAGCCACATCGGCTCCCCTGTTACTTTTTATTAATTTAAGATCATTCTATCAACTAGTTACTCAAGTGTCAATTTTTATGTTTTATTAGAAACTAATTGGTAAATTAACGGTATTAAAAACAGAGTTAAAAAAGTAGCGCTAATTAGTCCCCCTATTAACGAAAAGGCTAAAGAATTCTGTATTTCTGACCCAGGACCACCTGCTAAACTCATTGGTATTAATGCTAATAAAGTTGTTATAGTAGTCATTAGAATTGGTCTTAGTCTAAGACTCGCTCCTTCAATTGCGTCATCTCTACGTGTAATATAATCAAGAAGGACTATAGCATTATTTACTACTAATCCAGATAAAATGATAGCTCCCATAAGTGATGCGATATTTAAAGTATCATTTAATAAAGCTAACATTAAAATTACTCCTACAAACGAAAAAGGAATACTACCCATTATGATCAATGGATATTTTAGAGATTCAAACTGACCTGCCATCACCATATATACAAGTAAAAGTGATAGAAAAAGAGCAGTTCCAAGCTCCCTGTAAGAAGACCACATATCTTCATAGGCACCCGTATAAGCAATTCTATAGCCATCTGGAAGATCAAGCTCTGCTATTTGATTTTGTACTTCACTGACAGCACCTCGAACATCACGTTGTTCAGTATCTGCTGTTATGGTAACATATCTTTCTCCGTCTTGTCTGTTAATAACTGAAGGTCCCGGACCTTCTTCTAGTTTCGCTACTCCTTGTAAAAGTTGTTCTTCCTGTTTACTTGGGTCCATAGGTGCACTAACCTGAGTATCTTTGTTTTTTGGTAGGTTGAGATTTCTTAATTCATCAACACTTTCCGGACCATCAGTAAAATATCCAACATTAATTGGTATCTCTTCACCATCTTCTCGAAAATAAGTCGTTGTACTCCCCGTCAAGTTCATTTCAATATATTTTGATAATGCTAAAGGAGATAACCCTTTTTTCATTGACAATTCCCTGTCTGGCCTGACTTGGACTTCGGGTCGTGGTGTTCTTATGTTTCTACTGATATTTGATAAACTGTCAATTTCACCAATTTCACTCGCGATCTTTGATGATTGCTCTTTCAAAACATCTAAATCAGGACCTGAAAGTTGAACCTCAATAGAGCTCCCTCCCATTTCAAGGTCACCATCTATATCTTGAACACTAACAGACGCTGTTTCATGATCTGAAAACTCATTTTCTATTTTCTCTGTTAACTCCTCTTGAATATCTTCAGACAAAATAACCATAAGTTCACCTCTATGTGGTTCTCGCCGAGTATACCCTGCTCCTTCTCTTTCTCTTGCTCTCTCACCTATTGTAGAGTAAACTGAATCCACTTCAGAAAATCTATCAAGGTACTCTTCAACGTCAGAGACCACTTCTTCTGTAGTATCAATATGTGTTCCTGGTGGTAACTTAACATTAACAGTAAATTCAGTACGACTAATGGGTGGTAAAAATTCACCACCTAGCGAAGGAACTAATAAACCAGCTAATACCATTAAAACTAGAGCAGAGGTTATGATAATTTTAGATTTTATTTTTAATAATGCTAAGCTTTTTTTATAGGTTTCTTTTAAACCTTCCATGGTAGGAACTTTTGTTACATCACCTACTATTAAATAGGTTGCTAGAACTGGTACAATAGTCAGTGCAGTTAAAAGAGATAGTAATAAAGAAAAAATCACCATAAAGGATAACTCCCTAAAAATCCGCCCAGCTAAATCCTCTAATAATAAAACCGGGAAAAATACAGCTATTGTTGTTAAAGTGGATGCTATAATAGGTGCTGCAACTTCTTCTGTCCCTTTTATAGCAGACTGTTTAACAGAAGAACCCTCTTCGATATGCCGATATATATTTTCTAAAACTACCACTGAATTATCCACTAGCATTCCGATCCCTAACGCAAGACCTGATAAAGTCATAATATTTAAAGTTAAACCAGAAAAGTAAGCTAATGGAAATGTTGCTAAAATAGATGCAGGTATACTTATAGCTACAATTAAAGTACTTCTTATATTCCTTAAAAAAGTCAATAGTACTAAACAAGCTAATAACCCGCCAATTATAGCATTGTTTCGAACAATTCCTAAAGCTTCCTCTACAAAACTACCTTGGTTCCAAGTTGGAACTATAGAAATATTTTCATATTCCTCTTCTAATTGTTTGATTTCTTGGTCTACAGCCCTTGTTACTTGTACAGTATTAGCATCTGCCTTTTTTTGAATAATTAACCCTAGTGCAGGTTCTCCATTCAAACGTACTATGCTATCTGTTTGATAAATATCTTTAATTTCAGCAACATCTTCTAAATATATTGGATTCATTCTAGTATTTTCTAATAGAACATTTTGTTCTAACTCATTAGACATATTTTCAGTCATATTTAGACCTACAACAGTGTTTTTAAGATCATTAATATCCTCAAACTCTGCAACAGATCTTACTAGCAATTCTTCATCATCTTCGATCAGTCTACCCCCTGGAACGTTTACATTCTGCCCTTGTAGACTAGATGTAACTTCTTCATTTGAAATATTATAGTTTTTCATTTCATCCTTTAACAGGTCTACTCTTATTTGCCGTTTTCCATCACCCGATAAATCTACAGATGACACGCCTTCTATACGCTCAATTCTGTTTTTCACAGGGCCTGAAATCAAATCCTCTAAACTTTCTAAATTTTGGTCTTCTCTACTACAACCAACACTGATAAACATAACTGGCATCATAGAAGGATCTGCTTTAACTACCTGAGGTGATTCTACACTATTTGGAATTTTGTCTCTGACCATATCTACACGTTCTCTAAGCTCTAGTGAAGCAAAATCCATATCTGTACCCCAAGAAAATTCAACCATTATCATAGACATTTCTTCATATGAACGTGAAGTTATATTTTCTACATTAGAAGTCGTTCCTACCACCTCTTCCATTGGCCTGGTAACTTGATTTTCAATCTCCACTGGTGAAGCCTCTGGATACTGTGTGACTACTACCATCATAGGATAGTTCATTTCAGGTAGTAAGTTTAGTGGCATACGTGGGTATACTATGGTTCCTAATATTAATACACCAATTAATATCATAATAGTTGCTATTGGTCGTGTTACAGACAGCCGGGGAAGAGTCAATTTTCTCACCTCAATTATAATTATCTAATACTGGTTCAAGTTCTAAGTTAACCTGGCTATCATATTTTTATGTTAGTGACATGTTGACAATAGTTTTATTTTAATGATACTATTGGCATGTAATTGAAAAAAAACGATTTTATAATTAAATGCTTAACTCGTTAGGTGAGGCTCCTGGTTGAAAATAGGCTGCTGCCCAAAAACGTCGAGAGACGCCAATGGGTATAACAGACAATCCCGGCTTAAGGGATGTCTAACGCAGCTGATCCTGAATTTTGGATCTACGTCATCCAGTGCCAAAGCTTGGTTACGAGGAGTGTGTATTATTTTCTGCATTTCTATGCCGTAATAAACGACTCCTCGTGGGTCGTTTTTTTGTTTATTAAGTATTATAGGGAGGTGGTTAGTTGAATACTAAAAGTGATGTTCCGCTGATGTATAGTTCGAGTACAAATATCAATAAAAATTTAGTTCAGGAGGAGATAATATGCCGATTCTTGAAACTGTTCAAAATTATCTTGAAAACAAAAACATGGAGAATTTGAAAAAACTGTTAATGGAAACTGATATGCACGATTTAGTTCAACTTTTTAAAGAGTTAACTGGTGAACAGCGAGCACTTATATTTAGATTGTTAGATAAAGATAGAGCAATTGAGGTCTTTGAATTATTAGATGTAACAATTCAGCAAAGTGTTATAGAATCATTTCAAGAAAAGAATGCGACAGAAGTATTTACTGAGTTAGATCCAGACGATCAAGCTAAACTTTTAGATGAGCTTCCAGCAAAAATAGCTAATAAATTAATGTCTTCACTACCAAAAGAAGATAGAGCTGAAATATCCGAGCTACTTGGCTACACTAAAGGAACAGCAGGAAGGATAATGACACCTGAGTTTGTCAGTATAAAAAAGGATCAAACAATTCAAGACGCTTTAGAAAAAATTAAATCTAAAGGTGAAAATAAAGAAACCATTTACACTATATATGTAACTAATAATAACAGAAAGCTAGAAGGTGTTGTTTCTCTTCGAGATTTAGTTATGACTCCCTCTGACCATAAGGTTGCAGAAATAGTCAATTCAGAAACAACTTATGTATATACAAATACCGACCAGGAAGAGGCTTCACGGATTTTAAAGGATAGAGATCTACTTTCTATACCAGCGGTAGATAAAGAAGAACGACTTGTTGGAATAATAACTGTAGATGATGCTATGGATATCTTAGAAGAAGAAAATACTGAAGACTTATTTGAAAGGGTAGGGCTTACACCCTTAGCACAAGAGGAAACTGGAAGAAGCCTTAGATTATTAGAAGGTAGTTTACCACAAATCTGGCAAGTCAGACTACCATTCCTATTAATAACTTTAATTGGTGGTTTACTTGCTGGTGTTGTTATGGAAGCGTATGAAGAGACTCTAGATGCTATAGCTCCTTTAGCGTTTTTTATACCTGTTATAATGGATATGGGTGGAAATGTAGGAACTCAATCTTCCACAATTTTTACAAGATCACTAGTTTTAGGTCATATTAACCCTAAATGTTTTTTGCAACATTGGGTTAAAGAGATCGGTGTAGGAATTAGTATGGGAGCACTATTAGGAATAGCAGCAGGTTTTATTGCTGAGTTCTGGCAACCAATTGAAGGGATAGGTCTAGTTGTAGGTTTATCACTAGGCTTAACTGTTACTATAGCGACCGCTTTAGGATTTTTAATTCCATTTATCTTAGTTAAGTTAGGTTTAGATCAGGCTGCTGGCTCCGATCCTTTCTTAACAACAATAAAAGATATTTCCGGACTATTTATATACTTCACATTAACTAATATTTTCTTAGGTCATCTTTTATAATCATATAAAAAACTCGCACTATTTCCATCTATTTACTTATGGGTGGAGTGCGAGCTTTTTATATAGTTATTCTTTAACATCGATAGCATGTTCAGGGGAAAGTCCTGCTTTTTCAGAAGTAAACTGCTTATATATCTTATCAGCTAGCCCTAGTCCTTTAGTATCTGCGATTTTTTCAGAATAAGCCTGATCTAACATTTCTTCATAAGTATCTTCTGCAAATCCACCATCTAAAAGATCAGATTCTGGTATAGTCTTTCTCATAGACTCTATCATCTGTGAGACAAACATTGCTTCAAACTGTTTAGCTGCTTTTTTTAGTTTATGATCACTTTCTTGTGCTGCTTTTTCTAGCTCTAGGCTAAATTGATCTAAATCTTGACTAAGACCTTGTTGTCTAGTTATTGCCCCTTGATTATCAATACCAGGCAGTGATTCACCGATTTTCATGACAATCCTCCTCGTAACAATCTACCTTTTTAGTTGATTTGCGATACTCATCATCTCATCTGTGCTTTGTATAGATTTTGAGTTTGTTTCATATGCTCTCTGTGCAGTGATCATATTAACCATTTCGTCAGCGATATTAACATTTGACCCTTCTAAGTACCCCTGTTTTAATTGACCTACCTGCATTTCACCTGGTAATTGCTCTTGAGGTATACCTGAAGCCCCTGTGGCTTGATATTTATTACCTCCGATAGCTTTTAATCCAGCAGGATTATTAAAGTTAGCTAATGTGAACTGTCCAATTTCCTCAGTTTCACCATCTTCTAAAACAGCCGTTACAACCCCTTCAGAGTTTATAGAAATGTTTGAATGCTCCTCATCTATGATGCCGTCAAAGCTAGTCACTTCAGTTCCATCGGAAGTAACTAAGTTTCCTTCAGCATCTATTTTAAAAGATCCATCACGAGTAAATTGTTGTTCTCCATTAGGATCCTCTAACATAAAGAAACCATCACCTTGTATAGCTAGATCAAACTCTTGACCTGTTTCTATCATACTACCCATCGAAAAATCTTTTAAGGTAGCTGAAACTTTAGAACCGTGTCCTAGCTGAATTCCAGCAGGTGTTGTTCGCTCTCCTCTAGCAGGAGCCTCTGGACGTTCAAGTGTAGAATACATTAAATCTTCAAACTCAGCTCTGCTTTTTTGAAAACCTGTTGTATTTACATTTGCTAAGTTATTTGAAACAACATCCATATTTTTTTGTTGTGAATTCATACCTGATGCAGCAGTCCAAAGGGACCGATTCATAAAAAATACCTCCTAACTTACATCCAAGAAATATTGTAGTTAATTAGCTGGCCTCCCCAATTCATTAACTGCACGCTCAAGAGTTTCATCATGTCCTTGGACAGCCCTTTGATTAGATTCATAAGCTCGTAAAGCTTCAATCATACCTGTCATTTCTTTCACTGCACTGACATTAGAACCTTCTAAATAACCCTGCTTTACTGATACTTTCTCCATATTAGCTTGCTGTGGTTCTCCCGATTCTTCAGTCTGTTCTAATAAGTTTTCACCAAATCTTGACAAACCCTGCGGCTCTTCAAAATCAGCTACTATTAAGTTATCTACTAATTCTTCGTCTTGATAAATACTTCCATCACTGCTTATTGTAATATTATCTTGATCTGAAAGTTGGATCAACCCTTCTGACCCTAAAACTGGATAACCTTGTTGATTAACTAAGCTACCATCTGGTGCTTGTGTAAAACTACCATTTCTAGAAAAGAGTACTTTTTCATCAGGACCTTGTACTACAAAAAAACCTGCTCCATCAAGAGCAATATCTAAGGGATTATCTGTTTCTTTTAGAGTTCCTTGAGAAAAGTCATTAACTACCTCCTCTAGAACTACCCCTGTCCCAAGCTCTCCTATTTCGGGACGCAAATCCACTTCAGGACCTTCGGGGCCTAGTTGTTTGGGGTCATTTATCCGACTTAACATCATTTCAGAGAAACTACTTTTAACTGACATATCCTTCTTAAACGCTGTAGTATCAGTATTTGCAATATTATTTGAACGCATTTCTTGCACTCTTTGCTCTGTTAACATCCCTGATGCTGAAGTATACAGTCCACGTAACATAAGCTCACCCCTATCTCCTACCTTTTGAGAGATTCTTACTACTCATCAATGAACTCTCAAGCTTGTCCAGGTATTCTAAAGCCTTACCTGTACCCTCTGCTACAGATCCTATTGGATCTTCTGGAATAAATACAGGAGTATCCACTTCTTCTTGTAGGAGCTTGTCTAATCCATTAAGAAGTGCACCTCCACCAGTTATAACAATACCTTTATCCATAATATCTGCAGAAAGTTCTGGAGGTGTTTGTTCTAATACTTGTTTAATACAATCA
The DNA here is from genome assembly GCF_002216005.1 of Natranaerobius trueperi. NCBI lineage: Bacteria > Bacillati > Bacillota > Clostridia > Natranaerobiales > Natranaerobiaceae > Natranaerobius > Natranaerobius trueperi. Next base: position 52,142 of record NZ_NIQC01000003.1, on the reverse strand, counting down.
ATAATATTAGTAACCGGTTCGCGAAGAGCTTCATAAACTTCATCTGAGTTGATAACAATATTCTGTGGTAACCCTGATACTTGATTCCTTCCACGAACTTCCATGGTCTCTGATTTAGCTTGAGGATGAGCTGTACCAATCTGTTTTTTTATCTCCTCTGCTGTACGCTCTCCAATAATTAAATTATGAGAGTTTTTGATAAACTGTACTATTGACTCATCAAATTTATCCCCACCTACCCGTAGTGAAGAACTTGTTACAATATCACCTAAACTAAGGACAGCTACATCAGTGGTACCACCACCAATGTCAACTACCATACTACCACTAGGTTCAAAGATATCTAAATTAGCGCCTAGAGCAGCAGCCCGGGGTTCTTCAATTAAGAAGGTTTGTTTTCCTCCTGCACGAGTCGCGGCCTCTAAAACAGCCCGTTGCTCTACAGATGTTATTCCTGCTGGTACACACACCATTATTCTTGGCTTTAACATTAATTTTTTCTTACTTGCTCGCTGTATAAAGTTTTTTAGCATAACTTCAGTGACAGTAAAATCTGCTATTACGCCTTCTCTCATTGGACGTATAGCTACTATATTTCCTGGAGTACGTCCAATCATGTTATAAGCTTCTTGTCCTACAGCTAAAACTTTGCCACTGTCTTGATTCACAGCAACAACTGATGGTTCTTTTAGAACTACCCCATTTTTTTTACGATAAATTAGCACCGTTGCTGTTCCTAAATCAACCCCGATGTCAGAGTTAAAACCGAGCATATTAGATCCTCCCACAATTTCAAAATAAAATACGAAATACATTTAATATATTTATCGCTTTAATCTTCGACATCGGGGTCACTAATTCCTGTTAAATTTATGATTTATTTTATTATTGATCTTTTTATTTTAATCTTGATGTATCCGACTCCTCTAATTCGTCCTCTTGTGTATATTTTTGTTTTGTAGCTTCACCACCTCTAATATGTCTTTCTGCTTTGTTTTGATTTAGTATTTCTTTAATTTCCTTAGCTTTTTTAGGTCTAATTAAGGGGAGTCTTTCAGTGATGTCTTTATGGACGGTGCTTTTACTTACACCAAAACTTTTGGCTACCTGGCGTACGGTTGCTTTCGTATCGAGAATATATTGACTTATTTCAAGCACCCGCTCTTGAATATAATCTTGCATCTCCTCGCCCCCTTATCTCTTTCTGATAATGATTATATGTATTGACTACACGACTAATGACTATCATCTAGAAGAACCCTTTCTGGATCTATCGCATCATCCTTTATACTTACTGAAAAGTGTAAATAACTCCCTTCAGCTGCATCTAATACTGCAGATGTACCTACCGTCGCTATAACATCTCCTTGGTTTACTTCTTGACCTTCATTTACTTTTACACTTTCTAAGTTGCCATAACTATAAGAATACCCTTCTCCTGAAACGCTAAGCTTTAATCCATATGTTGTGTTTTCCTTCACTTTATCTATCTGACCATCCCAGGCAGCCACAATATCTGTACCTTTTGGTGCTTTTATATCAATCCCATCATGAAAACGATGTTGATTATTCACTTGATATAATTCCTCATGAGAAGTGATGATTTCACCTTCAATTGGCCATATGCTTTCTGGCATTTCTTCAGGTGAAGCTACCTTTTCACTTTCTTTTTCATCTTTTTTTTCAGTAGATACTTCGTCTGCTTCTCCGTCTAAAGTCTTTTTTTCTTCTTCAATATCTAGAGTCTTTTCTACCTCATTGTCTAGCGATGATTCCTCTTCTCTTTCTTCTAACTCATCAAAAATTTCTTGCATATCAATAACTTGAGACTCTTCAGTATATTCTTGCGCTTCAGGGGTATTTGTTGAATAATCGAACCTAAATAATATAAATCCACTCAGAAAAATAATAACCAAAACATAAGATCCTATTATAAATGCTTTTTTGGGTATCTTTCTTAATTTAGCACCAAGTTTAAAAATTGCTGCTTGTATATTTTGTCCCACTACATTTAACTTACTTCCTACTAATGATAGATACTTACTAATAAGTCGTTTTATTCTGTTTGATTGCAATTTTTATCACCTCCACTAAACATTTTTCCCACGGCTAGTCCAAAATATGTATTTTTACATAAAAAAATAAGCCCATTTAGGGCTTACTTGGATATTTGACCAAATTCGATTTCAGTAAAGTATTGTCTAATAATATCGCGATAATTATAACCTGCCTTTCCCATACCATCTGCACCATACTGACAAAGTCCAACACCATGACCAAATCCTCTTGTCGTAACACTTACAGAGTCACCACTTGTTTCCCAGTCAAAGTCTGTAGATCGTAGATCAAACATTTGTCTTATTTGCCTTCCACTAAATTCATTTCCCATTAAATTTACAGTTTTGACTCTTCCTATCTTCGACCTCTCTGTTACAGTTAGATCCGGTGGATTATCTGCCAGAACAGGAACTTGTACTCCCTCTCTTGACATCACTTGTTCAATCTCTTCAAAAGGTATAGTAGTCTCACTTTCAAAATGCGAAGAATGATTACAATAGTTACATTCAACATTTTCTAAATAAGGCATATCTGTTTGCCAAACTTCACCAGCTGTCTCTGTTGTACCACCACAAGTAGAATGATACGGTGCTTCTGGAATTGGTTTTCTATTATAAGTGACTATCTCCCCCATAGTTTCGGATACTGCGTTCGAAACTATGTTATAATATTTTTCACTTTTGTCTCCATATATTGAATTTACTTCACTTTCACTGTAATGTGCTTGACAATGATCTGGATTTGTACAAATATCAGCATTTTCATGATTGTTACATCCAGGTCCCCCACGTTTTTCTAACCTAGAATAAGTATAGCTTCTAGCAACTACTGCTTGTGCTTTTATGGCTTCTTTATTAAAGTTCGGGGGAACTTCTGAAATAACTACACCCACTAAATAATCTTCTAGATTTTTTTCTTTTACTTGATCCTTTTCATGAAAATAAACTCTAACAGTTAGATCTTCTTCTGTTTTTATAGGAAATAGTTCTTCAGGAGGTGTGGATTCTTCTACTTCAGATGGAGCTAACAAATAGAAACTAACACCTCCTATAATTCCAGCTATAATTATTATACTAGTCCCAACCATACCAGAAACCTTCAAAATACTTTTAAATTCATAGAGTAATCTCCTGTCCATTTTAGACCACCTTTACCTTATGGTTACTAGTTCTATAATTATGGTTGATAATAAAAAAAAATACCCACTGATTAAAATCAGTGGGTATTTTAAAATATTTTTTTAACTACTAGCAACAGTTGTTAGATGATCTTCGTTACGCCAAATATTAGCTCCGATACCTCTTAACCTTTCTACTAATCTATAATAACCTCGCTCGATATGATAGATTTCAGAAACTTCTGTTGTACCTTCAGCAATCAATCCTGCTAAAATCAAACTTGCTCCAGCACGAAGGTCTGTTGCTTTAACAGGAGCTCCTGTTAGTACTTTGCCTCCCTTAATTTGCGCTGCACGCCCTTCTATTGTTATGTCTGCATTCATTCTTAATAACTCATCAACATGCTTAAAACGGTTTTCAAACACTGTTTCAGTAACAGTGCTTTCACCAGATATTCTAGTCATTAATGCCATCATCTGGGGTTGCATATCTGTAGGAAATCCAGGGAAAGGCATAGTTTTAAGTTTAATAGGTGAAAGTTCTCCCTTACTAACAACTAATAGTCCATTATCTTGCTCTTCTACTTTTACACCAGTTTCTTCCATTTTGCGTATTACAGGTCTGATATGATCAGAAATAACGTTTTCAACTAGTACCTCTCCACCTGTTATAGCCGCGGCTACCATAAATGTACCAGCTTCAATTCTATCTGGTATTACTGTATGATCAGTACCTTTAAGCTCTTTGACACCTTCTATCTTTATAGTATCAGTACCAGCTCCAACTATCTTTGCTCCCATTTGATTTAAAAAGTTTGCCAAGTCAACTATTTCTGGCTCTTCTGCTGCACTTTCAATCACTGTAGTACCTTCAGCTAAAGTTGCTGCCATCATAATATTTTCAGTGGCACCAACACTCGGGAAATCTAAGTATATTCTATCTCCAACCAACTTATCAGCTTTAGCCTCTACATATCCATGGCCGAAAGTAACATCAGCACCTAGAGCAGAAAACCCTTTTAAGTGTAAATCAATAGGACGGCTCCCAATAGCACATCCTCCTGGCATAGAAATTCTAGCCTTACCTTTTTTTGCAAGTAAAGGTCCCATCACCAAAAAAGATGCTCGCATTTTTCTCATTAGTTCATATGGTGCTTCAATTTTAGAAAGATTACTAGTATCTATAAAAATTTCGTCTGGAGAATTATCCTTAACATCACAACCCAAATGTGACAAAACTTCACACATAGTTATAATATCTTTGAGCGGTGGTACTTCTCTAACGGTAACTGATTCACTTGCTAGTAACGACGCAGCCAATATGGGAAGAGAGGCATTTTTTGCTCCGTTTACTCGAATAGAACCCTTTAGACGATTGCCACCTACAACATTTATTTTATCCAATGTTAAATTCCTCCCATTACTATTCTCTATTATTAGGATACAACAATTGTTAAATAAAAAAACATATTATCAAAAATTATTTTTGGGATCCTACAGGATCAATAGACTGTTATTTCCATTCGACTTGTGAAGACTAAAATCCTTCAATATCTGTTAATTTCTTAACTTTAATAATCTGAATTCACTAAAGGTGTAGCCACACGGAAAGCAGTCTTACCTTTGATCTTATCATCAGATAAGACTAAACTAATGTTCTGTTTTTTATCATCAACCATTATAAGGTTTTCAATTTTACTACTATAACCTGATTTTTTAACTACATTACTATTTTCAAAACTTCGTTCATTTACAATATCACGTTTGTCAATTTTTTCACCCAAGAGATTTCTCTTCTCATCTTTAGTTAGTTTATCACTTAAAAAACCTGAAAGGCAAGTGGTAATTTCTCCTTCTGCACCCAAAATTGAAAATACACTTCTGATTCTCTTGTGGTAGTCATTAATTATTTCTAATTCATCTGTTTTATCAGTTATATTAATTACAATATGAGTTTGTGCATCTAATAATATATCTTTATTAGCTATACTTTGTATAGAAACATGTAACTCACATTCATCATTATTAAGAACTACTCTAGCTGTTTTGATATTATGATTTTTTGACTTATCAATAGTATATTCTTCTGAAAATAAATTCGAAACAGCTAATTCGTTCATTACAGATTGTAATACTTGTTCCATTTCATCAAATGATAGATATTTACTCTCTATGGCATGTCCTGTGAGTTCACCAAGCTCTATTTCACCATCCATATCATCAACAATGTTTTTTAAGTAAGTTACATCTTCTTCAAGGTTTTCTTCAGCTCTTATCGATTCATCCATTGAAGTGTACAATAAAAATAAAGTTATACAAACAGCTAATAAAGGAATTGTTAAGGTATTTAATGAACGTACCTTACTCAAATTATATCCCCCCGATCTAATATTATTAAGACATTACTCTCCTAATTTATAAGTATTGACATCTTTTTCATTAGTTATTCAGGGGAATTAAAAATTTTTTAAAAAAATTTTAATTATTACATGAAATACACTCTCTACCTAACATTTTATCTAGAAAAGAGATCTTTTTATAATTAGATAGCTCCTCTGGCGCTTTTTCTTCTAATTCTTTGATACAATCACTACATATATATTCCTCTTTAGCATCTATTAATTCTTCAGATAATCCTTTTTCTAATAATTTATCCTTTCTTGTCTGTACATATATTTCATTATTATCGAATGCATCATCACTAACTACAACTAAACCAATCGGTCCTACAAAGTCTGGGTCGTCTACGGTAGTAAAATTTAACCCTTGCTCCCTTGCTAATTTTATATAGTCTCTTGCATAGTCTAAATCAACTTTTCTACTTATAATTAAACGTTTTGCCTTTGGGTGCTTTATAGCCTCATTAATCTCCGGATATGTCCCTTGTTCTTGGACTTGATCAAAAGTTAAAGCTTTTATAACTCGTTCTTTAAATTCACCTAAGTGACGATTTTTTTCATCCTTTTTAAGTTCTGGTGATCCGTGTACCCCAGCAAATATTTTCCGCTCTAGTTCAGATTTTGAGGAAAGATTTTTATCATTTTGTTCTGACACTATTAACACCTCCATTTATATAATTCTCTTTTATATATTTTTTAATTACTATTATACGCTTAATTATAAAATCAAATTGAACTAAATAAAAACTCCATAGTGGACCTAACTGTAATACAATTAAATCACCTCAATAACTAATTACAGAAAGGTACACACTATGGATCATTTTAATGATACACCAATTTCCCACAAGAATAAACACTTAAATGATTTCGAGCGAGAAAAATTGAATCACTACACTATCGTTAAAATTTTAAATAGAGCATCAAACGCTAACGTAAAAGAACTACAATAACCCAAACAAATGATACTCTCAAAAGAATATATGAACTAGTCTTTAGCACTATATTAGTATTTTTAATATTAAGTAAAATTACTTATATTTCAGTAGAAAACTAGTTCAATTTAATATTACAATTAGGATTATTATTGTAATAAATTATATATATAAAGCCCTTGCGAATATCGCAAGGGCTTTACTAAACTATTTATCCTCATCTGTTCTATCTGCAGCATTTATACGTGCAATAGCTCGTTTTAAACTCGCCTGTGCCCGTGTAAAATCCGTGTTTTCTTTATTTAACCGCTCTTCTGCTCTTTTTTTAGCTGCTTTTGCACGCTCCACGTCAATTTCATTTGATAATTCTGCAGTTTGACATAGGACAGTAACTTTTTCCGGGGTGACTTCTAAATAGCCTGAACCACTAATGGCTACTGTTTCAGTCTCACCCTCAGGTTTTCTAAAATTAAAAGGTGCTATTTTTAATTTAGTTACAATTGGCCTATGATCATGTCTAATTCCAAGTCTGCCATCTTCTGCATAAGCATCAACAGACTCAATTTGGTCTGAGTACACTACTCGTTCCGGAGTGACAATCTCTAATAAAAACTCGTTTTTAGCCATACAATATCACACCCTTTCCCCGGAAAAGACCTTAATCATCCATATTTTCTGCCTTCTCAAGAGCTTCTTCAATAGTACCAACCATGTAGAAGGCGTTCTCAGGAAGGTCATCATGCTTTCCATCTAAGATTTCTTTAAATCCTCGAACAGTTTCTTTAACCTGAACATACTTACCGGACATACCTGTAAACTGTTCAGCAACAAAGAATGGTTGACTCAAGAATCTTTGAATTTTACGTGCTCTAGTAACAGTTAATTTATCTTCATCAGACAATTCATCCATACCTAGAATTGCAATAATATCCTGTAGTTCTTTGTAACGCTGTAGTACTTGCTGCACTCCTCTTGCTACATTGTAATGCTCTTCACCAAGTACTTGTGGATCTAATATTCTTGAACTAGATGCTAACGGGTCAACTGCTGGGTATATACCTTGCTCAGCAATAGACCTTTCTAAGTAAGTACTCGCATCTAAGTGTGCAAACGTTGTTGCAGGTGCCGGATCAGTTGGGTCGTCAGCAGGAACATAAATAGCCTGAATCGAAGTGATTGATCCTTTTTTAGTTGATGTAATACGTTCTTGTAGCTGACCCATTTCAGTTTGTAGTGTAGGTTGATAACCAACAGCTGAAGGCATTCTACCTAACAAAGCTGAAACTTCCTGTCCTGCCTGTGTAAATCTAAATATGTTATCAATAAATAAAAGTACATCCTGACCTGCTTGGTCTCTAAAATATTCTGCCATTGTAAGGCCAGTTAGACCAATACGCATTCTTGCACCAGGAGGTTCGTTCATCTGACCAAATACTAGTGCTGTTTTATCAATAACTCCTGATTCACTCATCTCTAGCCATAAATCATTACCTTCACGTGTTCTTTCACCAACACCTGAAAATACTGAATAACCTCCGTGTTCTTGTGCAATATTTCGTATTAGCTCCATAATTAAAACTGTTTTTCCAACACCAGCTCCACCAAAGAGTCCGATTTTTCCACCACGAGAATATGGAACTAATAAGTCTAACACTTTTATCCCTGTTTCTAATATTTCAGTTGAAGTTTCTTGATCTTCAAATTTAGGAGAAGGTCTGTGTATAGGATATTGATCTTCACCTTCAACAGCTTCTCTGCCGTCTATTGGATCACCTAAAATATTGAAAACACGTCCTAATGTTGGTTCTCCAACTGGAACCTTAATAGGTTCACCAGTGTCATGTGCTTGCATTCCACGTACAATACCATCTGTTGAACCCATAGCAACACAACGAACAACTTCATCTCCTAAATGCTGAACAACCTCTAAAGTTAAATCAATTTGATTTTGACCTTCTTCATAACTAACGGGTTCTCCCCGTTCATTTAGTCCCGCTTTTATGGTAACAGCGTTATATAATTCGGGAAGTTTTCCCTTTTCAAACTCAATGTCAACCGCAGGACCTATAATTTGTTGTACCTTCCCGACATTCATGCTATTATTACCTCCCTTTATTACCAATCTACTCTAATGCTTGGGCTCCACTGACAACTTCTAGTATTTCTTGAGTAATAGCACCTTGACGAGCTTTATTATAAGTTAAAGTTAGATCTTCAATCATATCATCCGCGTTGTCTGTGGCACTTTTCATGGCTGTCATTCTTGCACCTTGTTCAGAAGCTTTAGCTTCTAATAATGCTCTGAACAATGAGCTTTTTAGATAACTAGATAATAAGCCACCCAAAACGACGCCGGGAGAGGGTTCAAATTTATATATTTGATCTTCTAACCCTGCCATTTCTCCCGTTTCAAAAGAAGCTTTGGCTTCATCATTGCTCTCATCACCAGTACCAAATAGTTCTGAACTCATTGGTAAAACTTTTCTTGTTACTGGTGTTTGTACCATGGCATTTTTAAATTCGGAAAAAGTTAAATAAACTTCACCAACAACTCCGTCATAAAACATTTGCTCAACAGCTTCTGCTATACTCTTAGCCCGATCAAACGAAGGATAGTCATCAATATCAACATATTCCGATACAACTTGATAATCACGTTTCTTAAAATAATCTCTAGCATATTTACCGACTGCAATTATCTTAGTATCTTCTTTTTGTTCACCTATTTTACTTGCTGCTTCTTTTGAAACATTGACATTATAACCACCACATAATCCACGATCAGCTGCGATAATAATATGCGCAGTTGGTAAATCTTGTTTAGGATCTCTCATCAAAGGATGGTCTACAAGTTTTGCTTGAGATAAAATCCTATGAATAGATTGACGCATCCTTTCTTCGTAAGGTCTATTGCTTTCAACACGCTGTTGAGATTTTCTTAATTTAGCTGCAGATACCATTTCCATAGCACGAGTGATCTGTTTTGTACTATTAACACTTTTAATTCTTCTTTTAATCTCTCTTGTGCTTTGCACTTTTACTCACCACCTAGGTTTAACAGTGGACTTTTAATTTAACAAAATTGTCAAATTAAATTCACTTTATCCTGACAATTCTTTCTCTTCTTTAAAAGCTTTTTTTGCTTTTTCAATCACTTCTCTTAACTTTTCTTTAAACTCATCAGATAATTTCTCACCAGTAGCTATTTCTTTTTTGATGTCTGAATGGTTATCTTTAACGTAATCTAGAAGATAAGATTCAAATTCACTAATCTGTTCAACTTCAATGTCGTCTAATAGCCCATCTGTTGCACTATATATAATCAAGATCTGATCTTCTACTTTCATAGGACTATATTGATTTTGCTTTAAAATTTCAAATGTACGTCGCCCACGAGCAAGTTTTTGTTGGGTAGATTTATCTAAATCTGTTCCAAACTGAGCAAACGCTTCTAACTCTCTAAACTGAGCTAAGTCTAAGCGTAATGTTCCGGCAACTTGCTTCATTGCTTTTAACTGAGCAGAACCTCCAACCCTAGAAACTGAAATTCCGACATCAACTGCTGGTCTCTGTCCTGAATAGAATAAGTCACCTTGTAAGTATATCTGCCCATCTGTTATTGAAATAACATTTGTTGGAATATAAGCTGAAACGTCACCAGCTTGGGTTTCAATTATAGGTAGTGCAGTTAAGGAACCTCCACCATTTTCATCACTCAGTTTAGCTGCCCTTTCTAATAAACGAGAATGTAAGTAGAAAATATCACCAGGATAAGCTTCACGACCTGGCGGTCTTCTTAATAGTAGTGAAAGCTCACGATAACTTGCTGCTTGTTTTGACAAGTCATCATAAACTACTAAAACATGTTTACCTTCATGCATAAACTTCTCACCAATACTACAACCAGCATAAGGAGCCAAATAAAGTAGTGGAGCTGGCTCATCGGCAGTTGCAGCAACTACTGTAGTATACTCCATAGCACCGTGCTTCTCAAGAGTATCTACTACTTGAGCTACAGTAGACTTTTTCTGACCAATCGCTACATAAATACAATAAACATCAGAATTTTTCTGATTAAGGATGGTATCGATACCTATGGCACTTTTTCCAGTCCCCCGGTCACCTATGATCAACTCACGCTGACCTCGACCGATAGGAATCATAGAGTCTATGGCTTTTAATCCTGTTTGAAGTGGTTCTTCAACTGGTTGTCTATCGATAACACCAGGTGCTTCACTCTCAACAGGACGGAATTCTGTGGCTTCAATTGGTCCTTTACCATCTCTAGGCTCACCTAATGGGTTAACAACACGTCCAACCATTTCTTCACCTACTGGCACTTCAATGATTCTTCCTGTACGTTTAACCTGGTCGCCTTCTTTAATATGATTATATTCACCTAGAATAACACAACCAATGTTGTCTTCTTCAAGGTTTAAAGCCATTCCATAAACTTCTCCTGGAAACTCTATCATTTCTCCTGCCATAACATTTTCTAATCCGTGCAATCTGGCAATACCATCCCCGATGTATAGTACGGTGCCCACTTCTAATACATCAACATGAGACTGGTAATTTGCAATCTTATCTTTTAACACCGCACTGATTTCATCAGGACGAATACTCATAGGCCTTCACCTCAACTTGTGATAGTTGTCTTTTGTAATTGCTCACGGAGATTATTTAATTGACCTTTTATACTGTAATCAAAGACTTGATCTCCGATCTTCACAACTATTCCTCCAATTATGGATTTATCAATAGTTGTTTCAATCTCTACTTCCCCAGATGAGAGTTCAGATAAAGTTTGGGAAAGTGAATTAATGTCTTCATCATCTAGATTTGTAGCTGTTCTTATCTCACACAACGTAATATTTTGTTCCTCTCTTACCAATCGGCTAAAGCTTTCATACATATCAAATAAATCTTTTTCACGTTTATTATCTATTACAACCATCATAAAATTTTGAAACTCTGGTTCTAGTTGCTCTGTCAGTTCTTGTATCAGTTGCTTTTTTTCATTTATATCCATCAATGGATGACTAACTATTTGAAAAAAATCATCATTATCCGAAATACTTTCGATTAAGGCAGAAAAAGAATCAGAAACTTCAGCTAATCTTTCTTCTTCTTTAGATAGTTGAAATAAAGCTTCTGCGTATCTAGAGGCTATACTCATGATACTCGACCTACCTCTTCAAGATATTTTTTAACTAGCTGTTTTTGTTGTTTTTGATCAATTGTGTCTTGAAGAACCTTTTCTGAAATTTGAATTGTCAAGTCAGATACTTCTGTCTTTAGTGTATCAACAGCCTTTTTCTTTTCTTGTTCAATTTCACTTTTTGCTCTTTCTAACATAGCATCCGCTTCTTCTTTTGCCTCTTTTCTAGCTTCTTTCAGAATTTCTTCTTCGCGTTGGCGAGCCTTTTGAATAATTTCTTGTGCTTCACTTTTTGCACCCTTAAGCTTTTCTTCATACTGCTGTTTTAATTTTTCAACCTCTTCTCTTTCTTGCTGTGCGTGATCTAAGTTTTTCTTGATTTCATTACTCCTATTTTCCATAAAGTCACTAATTGGTTGGAATAAAAAACGCTTTAACAAATAAAACAAAACTAAAATGTTAACAATTGTCATTATAAACGTAATAGCATTAGGATCTACCAAGGTCTTTAGACCCCCTTTCTACAGCATTTCACCTAAAGCAATGGATTCGCAAATAATAGTAATAAAGCTACTACTAATGCGTAAATACCAGTTGTCTCAGCAACAGCAGCTCCTAAAAGCATAGTTCTGATAATATCGCCTTGGGCCTCAGGTTGACGACCAACAGCTTCAGCACCTTTACCAGCAGCAAAACCCTGACCAATTCCTGCACCAATTCCTGCAATCATTGCAAGACCGGCTCCAATTGCACTAGCAGCTGATATTAAAGATTCACCATCAATCATGTTAGACTCCTCCTTATAAATAGATTTCAAATTATTTTACTTAACATAAACCCCGGTTATTATAATAAGGGGTTTGCAAACAAGAGTAATAAGGAAATGACTAAAGCGTAAATACCCGTTGTTTGACCTACTGCTTGCCCTAAAAGCATAACCTTTACAATATTGCCATGGTGTTCTGGGCGTACGCTAACGGTTTCAGCACTTTTCCCTGCTGCAAACCCTTGACCAATACCTGGTCCTATACCAGCTATCATGGAAAGCCCAGCACCTATAACAGAGGCTATTACAACAAGAGCTGCAACTTCAGCCCCGATTAGTGGATTAGCAAACAAGAGTATCAAGGCTACAACTAAGGCAAAAATCCCTGATGTTTCAGCAACTGCAGCTCCAAGTAACATTACAACTGTTACTTGTCTTCCTTTAGTCGGATTAGTGCCAACTGCTTCAGCACCTTTCCCTGCTGCAAATCCTTGACCAATACCTGGTCCTATACCAGCTATCATGGCAAAGCCTGCCCCTATTACACTTGCAGCCGCCACAAGAACTGCAATATCAAATTCTAGCAACCATTTTAAAAACGCATTAATAAAATCTAAAGTGCCCTCCACATTTATTTACCTCCTTTCCTGAGAGGTTAAGGAGATCTGGATCTCTAATAATTTTAAACTAGTCTTTTGCTAAAGAAATGTAAGTCATAGTAAGCATAACAAAGATAAAAGTCTGAATGATCCCTGCAAAAATATCAAAATACATATGTGGTAAAATTGGAATCAAAATTGGTGCAAATGAGTAAATCAGATACATAATGATAAATGCACCTACCATATTACCAAATAAACGAAAAGCAAGTGAAAAGGGTTGTGCTATTTCACTAACTAAGTTTAATGGAAGTAAAAATGGCATTGGTTCTAAAAAACCCTTTAGATAACTACCTACGCCTTTCGCTTTCATACCAGAGAAATGTATTAAAACGAAAGTGATAAAAGCGAGACCAAAAGTAGTATTAACATCTGCTGTAGGTGGTCGTACCATAATCAGGCCAGTTAGGTTAGCAATAGCTAAATACAGAGTTAAAGTTCCCATATAGGGTAAAAATCCTCGATTTTCTTTTCCCATGGTACTATCTACAAGCCATAATATTCCTTCGTATACTGCTTCCATGAAGTTTTGTAAACCTGATGGTATCTTTTGAAGATTCCTAGTTGTGATTATTGAAACTAATACAAGTAATGCCATGATAATCCACGATGTAATGATCGTTTCTGTAATTGTAATACCAAAGAGATCAAATTCAGCAGGGGAAAAATCCGTATCCACTTACAGACCTCCTTTCTGCGCCAGTAGCGCCATGATAATTGAGTTTTATCAAATTATTCAATTTTATTAGAATTGCTTTCCCGGTGGTCTTTTTTTAAATATTCTAAAATTACATGGTCCCAAAAAATAACCGCCTTGGGCAACAATAAGGCTAAGATTGCACCTAAAATATGCATGTCTTCTCTCATAGCTGCTATATATAATGCTATAAATAAAATAGTAAATCTAATAAAAAAGTGTAATACAGTATAAACCTTAGCTTTAGTTGATGTAAAGCTGACAGACTTTTCAATAGTTTTAGATAATAAAAGCCAATTTAATATAGCTAATATTGTTCCAAATAAAAACCCAAAGGCAAAGGAACCATAACCTAATAAGAATAACGCAATTACTACAATTACTCCAACTAGTAATGCTTTTTTAATCACTTGTATTTTCAAATTTAATACTTGTTTCATAACCGCCACCATTTCATTAGCATTTTATAAGCACTTAATAACCCTCCTAAAAGACCGATAAGAGCCATTACAACAACCAATCCGCCGGGAAAGGCAAATCTTTCCTGCATAAAAGAACCAATAAAAAAAGCGCCTACCACAGGGGTAATGATGACCAAGCCCACTTGGGCCAATACCACTAAATATTTGTAATTTTTCCAGATTTTAATCACCTTCCGTCTTGACACTTACTGCAAATATTAAAAATATTACAAACATTGATAATTAAACACCTTCTTAAGCTATCCTATGTAAATATATTCTACATTTTCTGAAAAAATTCCTCCCAATAAACTAAAGACTGTTTGTAATTTTTCTTCACAAGCATTATCCTTTTTTTCCAGTGCCTTTAACACTTTTATTGTGTAATAATTCACCACTTATCTGGGATTTTTTAAAAAATATATTTACATATTAAAATAAAACTTTTCAAAAAAAGTTAAATAGGTTAAGATACTGCATATAGATATTTCATTATATTCTACTATGAAAGGCGGGATCTTATGAATACAGGTGTGTTTGAAGTACTAGGGCCCATTATGATTGGGCCATCCAGTTCACATACAGCAGGAGCTTGTAGATTAGGCTTAATGGCCAGGCAAATTTTACAGGGTGAACCTGTAAAAGCAACTATCTATTTGCATGAATCATTTCAAAAAACACGAAAAGGCCACGGAACGGAGGTAGCTATCCTTGGTGGAATACTAGGGATAACTCCTGATGATGAACGACTTAGAAAATCAAAAGAAATTTCAATTTCAAAAGGAGTGGAATATCAATTTTTAGAAAAAGAATTAAAGGGTCAACATCCTAATTCTTGTCAGATAAGTTTAACTAGTAAAAATGGAAAACATCTAAGTGTCACTGGTTCGTCCATTGGAGGTGGCCAAATCTCTATCTCTCAAATTGATGACTTTTCTGTGAACCTATCTGGGCAGTATAACGCTATTTTAACTAAACATAAAGACAGACCAGGAATTATAAATAGAGTAACAAAAATGATTTCTAGTAAGGGTATAAATATTGCGTATATGCAAATTTCTCGCACCAAAAAAGGAGATAGTGCCTCTTTGATCGCAGAAACAGATGAACCAATAACTGATAATATTCAAAAAGAATTGGAAAGTCATGATGATATATATCAAGTAAAAGTTATAAGGCCTTTATAAAGAGAGGGGGATTAATATGAACCACAAAAAACAAATAGCTTTCTCTAGCTTAGAAGATTTAGTAGAATTGGCCCATGAGTTTAATCAACCAATCTCTTGGGTAATTAAACAGTATCAAAGTCAGTTATTTGAAAGCAGTATAGAAAGTATAGAAAATCAAATGGAAAAACATATACAAATTATGGAAGATTCTGTTGAAGAAGGGGTAAATAATCCTAAAAGGTCATTAGGTGGTTTAATTGGTGGAGAAGGGAAAAAGTTAAATGAATATGTACAAAACCAAGGGGCTCTAATGGGACCTTTAGGAGGTAAGGCAGTAGCTAGATCACTTGCTGTTTCAGAGGTAAATGCATCCATGGGTAAAGTAGTAGCATCTCCAACAGCTGGAGCTTGTGGGATCTTACCAGGTGTATTATTAACAGTTTTTGAACAACAAAACCAATTACCTAAAGAAAAGCTACATGATGCTTTTTTTACTGCATCGGGAATAGGAATTGTAGTCTCTATGCGCGCAACTTTAGCTGGAGCAGAAGGTGGATGTCAAGCTGAATGTGGTGTCGGTGGAGCAATGGCAGCTGGTGGAGCAGTCGAGCTTTTAGGCGGTTCTCCCGAAATGGTAACAAACGCTGTGGCAATTGCTCTAAAAGGAGTTATGGGATTAGTATGTGATCCTGTAGCAGGGCTTGTAGAGGTACCTTGTCAAAAAAGAAATGCATCCTCTGTTTCCGTTGCTTTATCTTCAGCTGATATGGCTTTATCAGGAATTGAAAGTACTATTCCAGCAGATGAAGTAATAGATGTTATGTATGAGGTAGGTAAAAGTATTCCCCCGGCACTTCGTGAAACAGCCGAGGGCGGCTTAGCTACAAGTCCGACTGGGGAAAAAATCTCTCAACAGTATCAAGAGTCCATGAAAGAAAAATAATTAATCTTGACCCGTCACTAAATAATCTTTAGGGCGGGTATCTATGTTTTTAAAAAAGTAGTCTATAGCATCAACTATTCGTTTAGAGGCATTACCATCTCCATAAGGGTTTTGTCTATTTTTCATTGTATTATAGAATTCTCCATCAGTTAGTAACCTACTAGCATCTTTATATACTCTATCTGTTTCATTTCCTGTTAGAAGTATGGTCCCCTGACGCAAACCCTCAATACGTTCAGTTTTATTTCTCAAAACTAAAACAGGTACACCAAAAGATGGTGCTTCTTCTTGTATACCACCTGAATCTGTTAATATCATATAACTTCGAGCTATTAGATTATGAAAATCTCTAGTTGCAAGTGGGTCTGTTAAAATTATTCGTTCGTGATTACCAAGAATTCTTTCAGCAGGTTCTCTGACAGCTGGGTTTCTATGAACAGGAAATAACACAAAAATTTCAGGAAAGTCATCGACTAGTTTTTTAACACCTTTAAAGATGTTCTCTATAGGTTCACCAAGATTCTCTCTTCGGTGAACTTCTAGAGTAACCAGTTTAGTATCATTGTCTGATGTTAAAGAAGGTAATGCTAGATTAGCAAGTTTTTCATCACTAAATTTGTAATCAGACTGTACAGATGTCTTCAAAGCATCTACTACTGTATTACCAGTTACAAATATATTATCTGTAGGTATACCCTCTGATAACAGGTTGTCACGTGCTCCGACAGTTGGAGCAAAATGTAGATCAGCGAGAGATCCAACTAAATTTCTATTCATTTCTTCTGGAAAAGGAGCATACTTATCCCCTGTTCGTAAACCAGCCTCTACATGACCGATTGGTACTTTATTATAATAAGCAGATAAAGCTGCAGTAAAGGTAGTTGAAGTATCTCCATGTACTAATAAGAGATCTGGTTTTTCTGATGAGATAACTTCATCCATCTTAAGTAAGACATTAGTAGTTATTTCAGATAAACTCTGACGTTTCTTCATTACATCTAAATCCTTATCAGGTTTTATCTGAAATAACTCTAAAACTTGATCAAGCATCTCTCTATGTTGAGCAGTAACAACTACAGAAGAATCCAAGTTTCTAGAATTATCAATAGCATTAACTAATGGTGCCATTTTAATTGCTTCAGGTCTAGTACCAAAAACGCTAACTATTCTATGAGTCATTACTATACCTCCTGATATTAATACCAGCTTCTTGTAATATATCCTGGGACAGCTGGTCAGGGTAATCTCTATCGGTCACTATTTCTTTAACACCAGCATTAATAGCAATTTTAGCACATGAGGAACAAGGATGATCTGTTGTATACAAAACACTATTAAGTGTACTTATACCATGTAAAGCTGCTTGAATGATGGCATTTTGTTCAGCATGAAGTCCTCGGCAAATTTCATGGCGTTGTCCTGATGGAACTTGAAGCTGTTCACGAAGGCAACCAGTTTCACTACAATGACTAACATTTTGAGGGGCACCATTATAGCCAGTAGCCAAAATTCTTCGATCCTTTACTAACACTGCTCCGACTTGACGTCTTAGGCAGGTAGATCTTTTTTTAACTGTACTGGCTATCTCCATAAAATAAGTGTCCCAATTAGGTCTATTAATCATTTCGTTCCGAATAATCTATCACCGGCATCGCCTAGCCCTGGAATAATGTAACCATGTTCATTTAACTTCTCATCAACAGAACAAGTCCAAATATCTACATCGGGATGTGCCTTTTGTAGTTCTTCGATACCTTCTGGTGCAGCATTGATACACATGAATCTAATATTCTTACCACCACGATCTTTAATAAACTGAATACTAGCAACAGCTGAACCACCAGTTGCAAGCATAGGATCCATTACTATAAGCTCTCTTTCATGGATGTCCTGAGGTAACTTACAATAGTACTCTACAGGGTTTAGTGTTTCAGGGTCACGATAAACACCAATATGACCAACTCGAGCAGCTGGGACAATATCCCTTACACTTTCAAGCATACCTAGTCCAGCGCGTAGAATCGGAATTAATCCAAGTTTTTTTCCTGATAATACCTTTGTTTTAGCTGTTGTTATTGGAGTTTCAATCTCTTTTTCTTCAGTCGGAAGCTCTCTCATCACCTCATATGATAACAACATTGAAATTTCACTTACTAGCTCTCTAAAGATCTTAGAACCTGTATGCTTGTCCCGAATAATTGTTAATTTGTGTTGAATTAGGGGGTGATCTACTACATGTAGCTGACTCACTGATAAGGACCTCCTTTTATTTAGTTAATTTTACTTTAATATTTGAAACGGGGTGGGCTGTTAA
Organism: Natranaerobius trueperi; assembly: GCF_002216005.1. NCBI lineage: Bacteria > Bacillati > Bacillota > Clostridia > Natranaerobiales > Natranaerobiaceae > Natranaerobius > Natranaerobius trueperi. The sequence goes on along the minus strand of NZ_NIQC01000003.1, from coordinate 33,463 downwards.
AGTTGCCCAAACCCCGTTTATCATATCATAATTGTCAAATAATATGAATGGAAAATTTCAAAAAATATTTGGGATTTAAGTGTTATTTTTATCCTTTATAAAGGGGAAATTTATCACATAGTTTTTCTACCTGTTGTTTTGTTTTTTCTAAAACTTTCTCATCGTCAATATTTGTAATTACTTGGTCTAATAGTTCTGCGATTTCTTTCATTTGTTCTTCTTTAAATCCTCGGGAAGTAACAGCTGGAGTTCCTAGACGAAGACCACTAGTTACAAATAGACCTTCAGGGTCATTTGGTACAGCATTTTTATTAACTGTAATATAAACCTCATCTAGAACTTTTTCTGCTTTCTTACCAGTAACTCCCTTTTTCCGCAGATCTACTAACATCAGATGATTATCTGTACCACCAGCTACCAAGTCAAATTCTCTTTTTTGTAGTTCATTAGCTAGCCCCTGTGAATTCTTTAATACTTGCTTTTGATACTCCTTAAAGTCTTTAGATAAAGCTTCTTGAAAACTAACAGCTTTAGCAGCAATGACATGCATCAAAGGCCCGCCTTGTAAACCCGGAAAGATAGCCTTATCTAGCTGTTTCTTATACTCTTCTTTACATAAGATAACTCCTCCGCGAGGTCCTCTAAGGGTTTTATGAGTTGTAGTTGTTACAAAATCTGCATAAGGAACCGGACTTTTATGTAAGCCAGTAGCGACAAGTCCAGCTATATGGGCCATGTCTACCATTAAATAAGCTCCGACTTCATCAGCAATTCCTTTAAACTTAGAAAAATCGATTTCTCTAGGATAAGCACTAGCGCCAGCTACAATTAATTTTGGTTGATGTTTATGAGCTAGGTCCCTTACACGATCAAAATCAATTTGACCTGTATCTTCAACTATACCATAGTGCTGAAAATTAAAGTACTTACCTGAAATATTCACAGGGCTACCATGAGTAAGGTGACCTCCATGATCTAAACTCATTCCAAGTACTGTATCACCAGGATCTAATATAGCTAAGTAAACACCCATATTTGCTGAAGCACCAGAGTGTGGTTGAACATTTGCATGATCAGCACCAAATAATTCTTTAACTCTACTAATTGCTAGCTCTTCTACCTTATCTACAAATTGGCAGCCACCATAATAACGTCGGTTAGGATACCCTTCAGCATACTTATTAGTGAGAATAGTTCCTTGTGCTTCTAGTACTGCAGGTGACACAAAGTTCTCTGAGGCAATTAATTCAATCCCTTTTTCCTGACGCCCTGCCTCTTCCTGAATCCAAGAATAAATAGCTGGATCAACTTTCTTTATATTTTCCATGCTATGCATAATATTTCCCCCTTTAGAAATTTTTATGCTTCTTTTCTATCTCTAAAATTTTATTCACCCTTTTTTCATGACGTCCACCATCAAACTCTGATTCTAGGAAAGTATCCACTACTTTTAATGCTAGCCCCGAGCCAATAACACGCTCTCCCATAGCTAGGACATTTGCATTATTATGTCTTCTAGCCATTTCAGCAGAAAATGTATCATGGCATAAAGCTGCTCTAATTCCTGGTACTTTGTTAGCACTTAACGATATACCTATTCCAGTTCCACAAACTAAAATTCCTAAACTTGCTTCTCCTTCTTTAATACTATCAGCTAATTTAACCGCAAAGTCCGGATAGTCTACAGATTCTAACCCATAGGTCCCTAAATCGTTTATTTGATAACCTTTGTCTTTCAGATGATCAATAACCTTTTGCTTTAAGTTATAACCACCATGATCACTAGCAACACCAATAACCTTTGTCATTTTATATCACCCTTTTCTAATCTAAAATAATCTGCTCACGAAAGAGGTTTTAAAATTCTATTCTTTATGCTAAAAGAGCTGTCATGGAAATAATATCTGAATATAATTTCAGTCTGATAACATTATCATTATATGAACTTTCCTAAAGCTAACGAAGCTGTTACTAGTGGAAACGTCACAAGTAAATAACCATTTATAGCACCAACCCTCTAAAAGAGAGGAACTATCTTATGTTGTCAACAAGATAATTAATTATAACTTCAATAGCAGTGTCTAGCTCATGGTATACTTCCTCATATTGTTCTAAAGTTCCTCCTACAGGATCAGTAACTTCCTTACTACTGAAAACATCTCGATCCACTTTATTAGCATATTCTTTAATCAAATGTACCCGAGAGTTATTATTTGTCATTAAGTTGTTTAGTATAAATTGTTTGTGATCTTCTGTCATAGTTAAAATAAGATCACCTTGATCAACTAGATCTTTAGTAAGAGTTTTTGCCTTATGATCTGCTAAATCTCCACCATATTTTCTAACAACTTCTTGAGCATTGCTTGAAGCAGAAAAACCATCAATAGCAAAAACACCAGCTGATTTAGCCTTAATTTTATAATTTACTGAAAGGGATCTTGCCTTAAGATTAAATATCTCTTCCGCCATACTACTTCTACATGTGTTACCTGTACACACAAATATTACTGTGTAAATATGTGAACCCTCCTCTTTCTATAAAATGCGATCTCTAGCAGCTTTTTTTAGTCTATTCATTAAAGCGGTGCCCATACCTATCTTTGGAAAGGTTCTACAAAATATTATTTCTACACTATTATTATCCATTTCTCTCAGTCCATTATATAAGTTTTTAGCAACTTGATTTAGGTTATCTATGGGGCCTAAATCATACATATATATATGATTTAAGTCAGATAGATTGTCTGTTAAATAAGATTTTAATTCATCTGTTACTAGTACTCCTACACGGTAGTTCTGATTAGAATACTTCTCTACTAATTCTTTAATTTTTTCAAGTAATCTCTCACCCTCACCATCTACTAAAAACAGTTCCCCCTTTGGTGCATAATGACGGTATTTTAAACCTGGTGATTTCGGTGTTTGATCTTGACTTTTTATCTTAGCAGTCGTTTGAAGTAATTCTTTAGTCAGAACACTTTCTAGATCCTCAAAAGTAATCCCCCCAGGTCGCAGTATAGTAAATGGCTTAGTAGACAGATCAATAACTGTTGACTCTAGACCAACACCGGTTTCTCCTCCATCAATAATCATGTCAACACGCCCATTCAAATCAGAATTTACATGTTCAAAAGAGGTTGGACTAGGTCTACCTGATATATTAGCACTAGGTGCAGCAATCGGTAAGTTAGCCTCTCTAATTACAGAAAGAGCTATCGAATGATCTGGCATACGAACTGCTACAGTTTCTAGTCCTCTAGAGACCTCATGTGGTATAGCATCATTTTTTGGAATAATCATAGTAAGTGGCCCTGGCCAAAACTTTTCAGCTAATTGATAGAACTCCTTGGGTGCTATCCCAATCTGGTTTACTTGCTCTAATGAATGAACATGTAAAATTAGAGGATTATCATTTGGTCTCATTTTTGCATCAAAGATTTTTTGTACAGCAGTGGAGCTTAAACCGTTAGCCCCTAACCCATAAACAGTTTCAGTAGGAAAAACAACAGTTCCATTATTTTGTAAAATATCTGAAGCTTTTCTTATAACTTCTAATTCTGGCTTGGATTCATTTACTGACATAATTTCAGTCATTATACCACATCCTTATTCATCGATTTAGGACTTTTTAGCATTTCTTTATATTTCTACAAATAACCTAGATTTCCTGTCGATTGACCTAATTTTATCCATGACATATAATCTTCTTAGGTTTTAGTATTAAGTTTTATATTGAGGTGATAAAATTGGATCAGGATAAAATATTCGAAATTCTAACACAAGTTCAGAAAGGTACAATAACACCAACCTCTGCGTTGAATCAATTGTCTCTAGAATCAACACAGAATGGGTTTCAAGATTTAGTATATGCCAAGATAGATCATGACAGAAGTTCTCGTAATGGTTTTCCTGAGGTGATTTATTGTGAAGATAAAACACCTACTCAAGTTAGTGAAATTTTTTATAACTTAACACTTAAGAATGATAGAGTGCTAGCAACTAGAGCTACTAATAAATGTTATAATCAAGTTATTAAATATGTCCCTCAAGCAAAGTTTAATGAGCTATCAAAAACTATTGTATACCAAAATGATAGTTATAACACAGAGACCAGACATAAAAATTACGGAAAAATTGTAATAGTTTCAGCTGGCACTTCAGATCAGGCTGTAGCAGAGGAAGCTTATGAAACTGCTACAATTATGGGTGCCCCTGTTGATAGAATTTACGATGCTGGAGTTGCTGGAATTCACCGGCTCCTACACTATACAGATAAGCTTTCTAAAGCAAGTTGTATTATAGTAGTGGCTGGAATGGAAGGTGCTTTAGCTAGTGTCGTTGGTGGATTAGTTAAGGTTCCAGTAATTGCTTGTCCCACAAGTGTTGGGTATGGTGCTAATTTTAACGGTGTTAGTGCTTTATTAACTATGTTAAATAGTTGTGCCTCTGGAGTAAGTGTAGTAAACATTAATAACGGTTTCGGGGCTGGTTATCAAGGAGCTCTAATTAGTCAATTAAAAAACGGAGGTGAAGAGGGTAATGACTAAAATTTTATATCTAGACTGTTTTTCTGGTATATCAGGAGATATGTTTTTAGGATTACTTTCAGATTTAGGTGTTTCACTTTCAGAGATTGAAGATGAATTGAAATCATTGCCATTACCTAACTTTTCATTAAAGGAAGAGCGTATACAGTATAATGGTATCACTAGTACAAATCTAAAAGTTGAGGTACCTGAAGAACATCACCACAGAAACCTAGATGATATTCTTGAGATGGTTGAAAATAGTTCTTTTAATGAGCGTATTAAAAACAATACACGAATCATTTTTGAAAAATTAGCTTCTGCAGAAGCCAAGATTCACGGGACAACCCCTAATAAAGTACATTTTCATGAAGTTGGTGGCTTAGATTCTATTATAGATATTGTAGGTTCTGTTATTGGTTTATTTAAGCTAGATGTAGATCAAATATACGCTTCTCCTATACATGTTGGTACAGGTTTTATAAATTGTCAGCATGGAAAGATACCAGTACCTGCACCAGCAACATTAGAATTGTTAAAAGAAGAAAATGTTCCAATTTATTCAGAAGGTGTTTCAGCTGAATTATGTACTCCTACAGGTGCGAGTTTACTTATAAGCTATGTCAACGATTACGGACCACTTCCATCAATGCATGTATCCAAAATTGGTTACGGAGCAGGAAAGAAAAAGCTTACGCACCCTAATTTATTACGTGGAGTTTTAGGATTAAAAAGTTTACATACTCCTAGTAAAACTGATAAAGTTCATTTATTACAAGCAAATATCGATGATATGAACCCTGAACTTTTTTCAGATGTAATGGAAAAATCTTTTGAATTAGGAGCATATGATGTGTTTTTTTCTTCAATACAAATGAAAAAACAACGCCCCGGAGTAACTATTGAAATTCTTTCTCCACCAAATAAAGTAAACCAGTTACGCGAGTTATTGTTAAGACATACAACCACCTTTGGTGTAAGAAGTTGTTTAATGGATAGAGTAAAGCTTACTAAAAAGCAAACTACTATTGAAACACCACTTGGGCCTGCTGATATTAAGTTAGGTATAAAAGATAATCAAACATATAGTTGGAGTGTTGAATATGAAAGCGCTAAAACATTAGCTAAAGAAAATTCTCTACCACTAAAAGAAGTATACCAGATAATTATGAAAAGTTATGTAAGCTAAACTTAACCCCTCACTTTTAGGTGAGGGGTTAATTAATATTTTTCACAAATTATAAGGTTTCATTCATACTTCCTGTTCTATAACCATCCAAATCCAGTGTAATATATTTAAAACCTAACTCTTTTAGTTCTGTAATTATTTTTTCACGACTGTCAATCGCTAATTGTAATTCATCTAGAGATAATTCTAACCGAGCCACTTCACCATGATATCTTAACCTGTATTGAGAAAAACCAAGTTCATCTAACACATCTTCACCGCGTTCAACCTGCTTTATTTTATCTGCACTAAGTTCTTCTCCATAGGGAAATCGCGATGATAGACATGCTTTTGCGGGTTTTTTCCAAGTTATAAGTCCTAATTCTTTTGATAAGTCACGAACATCTTGTTTTGTAAAACCTGCCTCTTTTAGTGGGCTCGTTACCTGTAACTGTGAAGCAGCTTCTAGTCCTGGACGAAAGTCACCACTATCGTCGTAATTAGAGCCATCTAATACATGGGAATAACCTTCTCTAGCTGCGATTTTCCACAACTCCGTAAACAGCTCTTGTTTACAATAAAAACATCTATTGGGTGAGTTTTTACGAAAACCTTCTTTTTTTAATTCATTGGTATAGATAATCTCATGACTTACCCCAATCTTTGCAGCTAATTCTTTAGCATGCTCTAATTCTCTTGTTGGGATTGTTTCTGATGCAGAAGTTACAGCTAAGACATCATTTTTTAATACATCTTTAGTAACTTTTAAAAGAAGTGTACTATCTACACCTCCAGAAAAAGCAACTACAGCACTTCCTTTTTCTTTTAAGTTAACCCACAGTTCTTGATACTTATCTTGTAATTTTTCGGAAAGATTTAAATTAGTTGTCAATTATCTTTTCCTCCTTTTCCCTGAATCGGAAAGGAACAGAAAACCTGCTGCTACAGAAGTCAAAGGTATAACAACTACTAAACCTATAGAACCTGCTAAAGCTCTAATAATTTCTGTTGCCATTAAATCCATATTCATTATTTCAATTAGAGGAGTGTCGTACATTAATAATAATAGTAATAGGGGCATAGCACTACCTGTATACGCTAATACCAAAGTATTTGCCATAGTTCCCATGATATCTTTCCCTACATTCATTCCAGATTTTATTAACTGATTTCTATCTGTGCGTGGATTAGCTTGCACTATTTCATAACTAGAAGAAGCTATACTCATACCTATATCCATTACCGCACCTAATGCACCTATGATAATACCAGCAAATAACAACCCTTGCAAATCTATACTTCCAGTTTCTGCGAAGTGAAGCATTTGAGCTTCTTCACTTGAAAGACCCGTCAGTGAAGCCCGGTTCCCAACAAATAAAGCTAGTGTTCCAGCGACGATTAGACCTCCTACAGTACCAAACAAAGCAACCAAAGTCTTTTTACCTAATCCACCTATAGTGGCTAATGTAACTATAGCGACAAAAGAGCTGATTGCAATAGTTAACCATAAAGGGTTGTATCCTCTTAATATTAAAGGAAGCAGGACATTTACAATCATAAAAAAAGTGAATGCCAAAGTGAGAATAGTTTTTAAACCTGTGACTCCACCTACAATCACCATTAAGACTAAAAAAGCACCAAGCGTATAATAAATATAATGGTCACGAGCAATATCATAAATATCTAATTGAATCAACTTATAATTATCATAACTTGCCATTAAAAGGACTTCATCACCTTCTTCTAAGTGAATATCATAATAAGGGTGGTCGGTTAATAGATTCTCTATTTCATGTATTTCACCTTCATTAGGGCCTGAAGTAATCTCAACTTCTGCCAATTGATATTCAGTGAAAAAATTATCTTCATCTTCGACTCGTTCTTCTACTGATAATACACTACCCCTTATTATCTCTGTATCAACCATGTCTTGGGGCGTTTCTTCAGGTACATCTTGAGGAACTTCTTCAAAATCATTTTCTTGTGGTAGATCTTCTTCACTAGAAATATCCTCTGTAAAACCAACGCTTGTCCCAAAAAAAGTCAAACATAAAATAAATACTAAAACATATCTAAAACACCTTACAACTCCCATCAGTTACTCCCCCTTCTGCTGGCAGTCTTTACAGTATCCATAAAACTGAAGTCTATGATCGTAAATTTTAAACTCTTGTTCTCGTTCAATATTTTCTTCTAATTTAAAAAGAAGATCATCTTTCACTTCTAAAATTGCATCGCATTTTAAACATACTAAGTGGTGGTGATGATGTTCTTTTTCAGTGTGAGTTAATTCATAACGACTTCTACCATCTCCAAAGTTCATTTTATGAATTATTTCTAGTTCTTCTAATAAATCTAATGCTCTATATATTGTTGCAAAACCAATATCAGAATTTTTTTCTTGTGCTAACTGTAAAACTTCTTCTGCACTAAGATGATGATCACTATTTTCAAAAAAAACTTCTAACACAGCTCTCCTTTGAGGAGTAAGTTTATAATCCGTAAAACGGTTTTCAATCTCTTTAATACTAGGCTTATCACGCATTATTTACACCACCTTAAGAAAGTACCGTCTACTAATCACGACCAAGAATTATTCCACATAAATTTGTGGAATGATCTCCAATACGTTCAAAATTACTTAAAATATCTAAATATATCACGCCAGACGAGGGATGACAACGTTTTTCATTTAACCTTAACATATGGTGTTTTCTAAGGATTTTTTCCATTTCATCTATTACATCATCATAGTCTACTACTTCTTGAGCTTTTTCGTAGTTTTCGTTTTCAAAAGCATCAATAGCCATCCCATACATTTCTGAAAGCTTTTCATGAAAATCCGTTAACTCTTTCTTTGCAGTATCTGAAAAAGGTAGGTTATCTTCTATAGTACTCTTTGTAAGATCAATCAAATTTTCACTATGATCCCCTATTCGTTCAATATCATTAATTGCATTTAATAGATCAGTCACCTGTTTACTTTGATTCTTTGTTAAAGAACTATAAGAAATGGTAGATAAATAAATTGAAATCTCTTTCTCTAGCTGATCTACTACTTCTTCTTTTTGTTCTACTAACTTCATTTTACGAGAATCACCTGATAAAAAGGCTTCAAAAGCTTCACTCACCATCTCATGAGCTACTTTACTCATTCGAATAACTTCTTTACGAGCATTAGATATTGCTACACTCGGTGTAGATAATACCCTCTTATCTAAATATTTACTACCTTGTTCTGGAGCATCTTCTTCACCTGGAACAAGCTTTGTAACTAACCTAACAAATTGACTTGTAAATGGTAAAAATAATAAACCCATTCCAACATTAAAAATTGTGTGTGCATTTGCTACCTGACGCGGGACTGAATCTGCTGTTAATACTACTATTTCGGAAAAAGGCCTTAAAACGATTAAAATTAATAATGTACCAACAGTATTAAATACTACATGAGCAGCTGCAGTTCTTTTAGCAGCTAAATTTGAACCAATACTTGCAAGTAAAGCAGTTACACAAGTTCCTATATTTGTACCTAATATAAGAGCCATCCCTGATTCAAAAGTTAACAAATCCTGAAGAGTCAAAGCAATTATTACACCTGTTGAAGCACTACTACTTTGAACCGCAACAGTAAAGATAGCACCAGCTAAGACACCTAATAAAGGAAACTGACCGAAATTTTTCATCATTGAAAGAAAGTATGGGCTATCTTGTAATGGTTCAAGAGAATCACTCATTAAGGTCATACCAAGAAACAAAATACCGAAACCCAAAATAGCTCTTCCTACATATTTTCTAAGTCGGCGTTTTGCAAATGAATTTAATGCTACACCAACTCCAATAGCGGGAAGAGCAAACATCCCTAAATCAAAAGAAACAATTTGTGCTGTAATAGTAGTTCCAATATTTGCACCAAAGATAGTCCCTGCTGCTTGTCCTAAACCAATCAAACCTGCATTTACAAAACTAACTATCATAACCGTACTTGTACTACTGCTTTGAACTAATACAGTTAATATTATACCAGTAAACATAGACACAAGTGGATTTTTAGTTAGAACTTCTAATATGTTTCTTAGTTTGTCACCTGCTGCTTTTTGCATACCCTCCGACATTATCTGCATACCAAAAATGAAAAGACCCAAACCACCTAGAAGACCTGCAAACACTGAAAATACTTGCTCCACTTCTATTTCCCCCCGCCATTGTAATCAATATTATAGTAGATGACTGAAAATATCTCTCAAATACTGAGACTCTATGCCATTATAATTTATATTGTAACCATTCGCAACAGTAGTAATGATACAATCAACTTAATAAATCAAACAGCCAGTCTACTACAACAAATTTAACCTCTGGTTTTTCTTGCTTTGTATCGTCTTTTTGACTGTCACCAGCAACAGTTAGGTCAACATAGCATAAAGGGGGAAATAATACACACCACCAATTACTACCATTCCCTTCTCCAATTACCACTTCTAAAGCCTCATATTCTCCTCCAGGGATTACTTCACCACGATATCTTCTAGTAGGGAACTCTTTAGTTTTTATATTCACATATGCTTCTTTGTTTACATTTCGTTTTTTGAGATATTGGTGTAAATCTTTTTCAATAGTATTTTTATTTATATTTAAAAAGTCTATGAACTGTTCTTGTGAATTTATTTGATCTTTAGCTGGCTGTAAATAATTAATTATCCAATCCCTTACATGATACTTCATTTCTTGATCTTCTTTTAAATCACTATTTGCTCTAACATGCAGACGTAATATATCATCAGAATGGTTATTCTGGACTTTTTGTATACCTTGGATAATTGAAACCCCTAAAACAATACATCCAAGTACACATAATATTGAAATTAAGACCTTTCTTTCTTTGATTTTTTCCCAATCCAATTCTTTAGACATTACATTCCCCTCCTTCAACCTTGGGTTCATTTGACTCTGTATCAATCTTTTCCTGCATTAGGTTCCGTATATTTAACAAGGCACTTTTTTCTAAACGTGAAACTTGAGCTTGAGATATATCAACTTCTTGTGAAACCTCTACCTGAGTTTTTCCCTGGAAAAAACGAAGTTCTAATATCATCTTCTGTTTGTCTGGAAGCTTAGCTATGGCTTCTTTTAAAGCTATGTTCTCAACCCAACTCTCTAATGTCTGTTTTTTATCACTTAATTGATCTACTAATAACACTGGATCTGTACTATCAGTATATACGGGATCATAAATACTAACAGGATCAGAAACTGAGTTCATAGCTTCAACAATTTCTTCCCTTGAAACATCCATTTTTTCAGCAATCTCGTCTACAGTTGGCTCGTATGCTTTTGCTTTTCTTAGCTCTTCAGTAACTTGTGCTGCTTTTTGCCCTAAGTTCTTCAAACTTCTGCTTACTCTCATAGGACTATCATCTCTTAGATATCTTTTAATTTCACCTGTTATCATTGGCACAGCGTATGTTGAAAACCTTACCCCTTGCTCTGGATCAAAGTTGTCAACAGCTTTTACTAGTCCTACACATCCCACTTGGAATAAATCATCTAGATTTTCCCCTCGATTTTTAAATTTATTTATAACACTTAAGACTAATTTTAAGTTACCATTAATTAACTCCTGTTTCGCCTCTTCTTCCCCATTATTTAACCTATCAAACAGCTTTTTTGTTTCTTTATGACTTAAAACTGGAAGCTTGTACGTATTCATACCGCTTAGTGTAACCCTGTTTAATTTCATATCAATACCCTCCTTTAAAGCTTGAGGCGCCTCTATAGGAAAGTATTGACATTTAGTTAACAATTTAAGCATATTAACTAAAAAATTTTTTAAATACTTATTAAATAGTTCTTTTCGAAAGGGGGGTTAAATAATTTTTTAATCTTATATTTAAAATAGGAATAGTACTTTATTAATATACGAAATAAAGCAATATATAAGCTGTTACAATAAAAAAAGATGACCCCTGTTCAATCCAGAGATCATCTTCTGATATCAGCCTAGGCTTTTTTAATTGTCCTTTACTAAGGATACACTTCATTTCCCAGGTGTTCTACTTAAACTTAAATTTTAGTTATTCCAACTAGCCGGTCAATACCAGCTAAGTCTTGCTCTATCCAAGTAGTAAGGTCTTTTTTTAAAAAGAGGTTAGAAACATCTTGTGCTTGATTATCCCCTACTTCTAAAAGTAGTGTGCCATTATCTACAATAGAATTTCTAAATTCTTCAGCTATCTTTCGATAATACAATAATCCATCAGATCCTGCTTTCAAAGCTTTAACTGGTTCATTCTTAACATCTATAGATAACCCACTATAATCACTTTCAGAGATATAAGGTGGATTAGCAGTTATTATATCGTACTTTTCTGATACCTTTGAAAACATATCACTTTCAAGAAAAGTGCATTTTGATTGTAGCCCTAAAGAATGAGCATTTTCTTTAGCTATTTGTAGTGCATCACTCGAAATATCTAAAAGAGTTATTTTAACAGGCTTTGATGAGTAATAACCTATTGATAACCCAACATTTCCAGAACCAGTACACATGTCTAGCACCTTAATTGGTTGTTCACAAGAAAATGTTTTTATAATATTAAGGGCACTTTCTACTAACAATTCTGTTTCTGGTCTTGGAATTAAGACATCTTTTGTTACTTTTAAATTTAAACCCATAAACTCTTTGTTATTAGTTAAATATGCATAAGGTTCACCTTGGGCACGTTTTTTAACTAGTTCAATAAACAAAGATTTTTCAGAAAAAGTTAACTCTTTTTCATGATAGGCAAGTAGTTTACTTCTATCCATTCCCATAACATAACATAAAAGATAATCGCCTTCTTTTATTGGTTCATCAAGATCTTCTCTGATTTTTAAAAAAGAAAAGGCCCAGTTTCGGGCCTCTTTAATAGTCCATATAGAACTCATTAAGCTCCCACCTCTTTTAGCTTCTCTGCCTGATAAGTGGTAATCAAAGATTCAACAAGTTCATCTAATTCTCCATCTAACACATATTCAAGTTTATGGACTGTTAAGTTTATTCGGTGATCAGTAATTCGTCCTTGTGGAAAGTTATAGGTCCTAATACGTTCACTTCTATCTCCGCTTCCCACCTGGCTTTTTCGTTCTTCTGCTTCTTCTTGTTGTTGTTCTTCTAAATATTTATCATATAACCTAGCCCGTAGTACTCTCATAGCTTTATCACGGTTTTTATGCTGAGACTTTTCATCTTGGCAGCTAACTACTATACCTGTTGGTTCATGTGTAATCCTTACAGCTGATTGGGTAGTATTTACACTCTGACCTCCTGGTCCTGTAGCACAAAATGTATCTATTCGTAATTCGTTTTGACTAATTTCTATTTCAACATCTTCTGCTTCCGGAAGAACTGCTACAGTTGCTGTTGAAGTATGAATTCTACCAGATGATTCAGTAGAAGGTACACGTTGAACCCTATGGACACCACTTTCAAACTTTAATTTAGAGTAAGCACCTTTACCTTTAATCATGAATATAACTTCTTTAAAACCACCTGCATCCTTATCATGTGTTTCGATAATTTCAGTTTTCCAGCCCATGCGTTCAGCAAATCTAGTATACATTCGATATAAGTCTCCAGCAAAGAGAGCTGCTTCATCGCCTCCAGCACCTGCTCTTATCTCAACAAAAACGTTTTTATCATCATTAGGATCTTTTGGTACTAATTGTAACTTAAGTGACTCATATAACTTTTCAACTTCTTTTTCTAATCGCGGAATTTCATCTTTTAAAAAATCTTCCATATCATCTTCTTGATTTTCATTTAACATTTCTTTCGCTTCTTCTAATTCTTGTTTAGTTTCTTGATAATTTTGATAAGTTTTCACTATTTCTTCTAGTGATGCATGTTCTTTAGAATATTCTTTTAATTTATTTGGATCATTTATCACTTCTGGATCCGACATAAGTCTCTCTAATTCTTCATGACGCTTTTTTATTTCAGCCAAACGATCTAACATGATTTCACCTCTCTTTTTTCATCTTCAGATGTCAAACTAGAGAGAGCTGTGATAGCAACTTCTATTTGATCATTATCTGGTTCTCTAGTTGTGAACTTTTGTAGAAAAAGTCCTGGTATAGACAAGATTTTTGTAATATAATTATTTTTCTTTCCAGCTAACTTAATCACCTCATATGATAGTCCTGCTACTAGTGGTAAAATAGCTAATCGGATAGCAAACCTCATCAGTAGGTTAGGCCAACCAAAGAAAGAAAATAATATTATACTAGTAAGCATAACAATTAATAAAAAACTTGTACCGCATCTAGGGTGAAGTGTGGAATATTTTTGCGCATTTTCTACCGTTAAAGGCTTACCTGATTCATGACAGTGAATAACTTTGTGTTCAGCTCCATGATATTGAAACACTCGTTGAATATCTTTCATCCTCGATATTACAAGTACGTAAGCCAAAAATATACATATTCTAATTAAACCTTCACCTAAGTTTATAAATAAAGGTATTTCTAGAGGTCCTCTAATAAGTCCCATGATAAATGTCGGGAGTAAGAAGAAAAGGCTTACTCCAAAAGCAAGGGATAACATAACTGTAAAAAAGATCTGCATATCAGTTAGCTCTTCTTCCTCTTCTTCATCAAGGACTTCATTAGCAGAATAGGTTAAAGTTTTAACACCTAATATTAATGATTCGAAAAAAGCTACCATCCCTCTAAGTATAGGTAGTTTAAAAAAAGAATACCTGTCTCCAAGGGAAAGTATCTGCTGACATTTAATTGAAATATCTTCTTCAGAACGCCTAACAGCTATTGAAAGTCTATTTTTAGACCTCATCATGACACCTTCTATGACGGCCTGACCACCAATTTGCCCGTTTTGGTTCATAATTTAACCCCCTACAAAAAGAGCAGAGCAATTACGCCCTGCTACATCAAATGTTACAATAATAATCTTTATGCAATATTATTTCAGGCCGTATTTTTTCTTAAATTTCTCTACCCGGCCTCCACTGTCAACAAGCTTTTGCTTTCCAGTGTAAAACGGATGACAGCCTGAACAAATTTCAACTTTTAATTCATCTTTAGTGGAACCGGTTTCAAAACTATTACCACAGGCACAAGTTACTTTTGCCTTTTTGTATTCAGGATGAAGCTGTTTTTTCATTGCATTTCACCTCGCTCATTTAAATTCGCAAACATAATAATAACACATATTCCTTTATAGAGCAACAACCCTAATCCTGTTACTATCTGCTATTAATTATAATTATGCAGGTTACTTAAGAATTCTTCATTAGAAGTTGTCTTCCGTATTTTTTGACTAACATTTTCTAGAAATTCTTCTGATGTAGCGTCCATCATAGCCCTTCTAAGGGTCCATATAAGTTCTAACTGATTTTTAGATTGTAATAATTCTTCACGGCGGGTACCTGATTTTGAAATATCAATAGCAGGGAAAATTCTTCTATTTGCTAATTTTCTACTTAAATGAAGTTCCATATTACCAGTTCCTTTAAACTCTTCATAAATAACATCATCCATTCTACTTCCTGTATCCACTAAAGCAGTTGCTAGAATCGTTAAGCTACCACCTTCTTCTATATTTCTTGCAGCACCAAAGAATTTTTTAGGTTTATGAAGAGCAGAAGGGTCAATCCCACCTGAGAGGGTTCGTCCACTTGGAGGAATTACTAAATTATAGGCTCTTGCAAGCCGTGTCATTGAATCTAGTAATATAACCACATCTTTCTTGTATTCTACCATTCTCTGAGCTCTTTGAAGTACAAGCTCTGATAGTTTTACATGATTTTCTGGGTGATTATCAAAAGTTGAACTTACCACCTGTGCGTTTACAGAACGTTCAATATCTGTAACCTCTTCAGGGCGTTCATCTATTAGCAAAATTATGATCTCTGTTTCAGGAGTATTTTCTGAAATACAGTTAGCCATTTGCTTTAATAGTACTGTTTTACCAGCCTTCGGGGGGCTCACTATCATCCCTCTTTGTCCTTTTCCAATAGGTGAGAATAAGTCTATCATTCTAGGGGCTAGCATATCTGATTTCATTTCAAGATAAAAGGGTTCATCAGGATGAATGGGTGTTAATTTAGAAAAGTCTTTACGCTTTTTTGCCTCTTCAGGATATCGAGAGTTTACAGCTTCTACATGTAAAAGAGCCATATACCTTTCATTATCTTTTGGTGGTCTTACCTTCCCTGAAACAAGATCACCAGTTTTTAACCCAAAACGTTTTATCTGTGATGCTGATATATATATATCATTACTGCCTTGTGTGTAACCATCTGGTCGTAAAAAACCATAACCATCCGGCATAATTTCTAATACACCTTCTGCAAACCGATAACCATCTTCTTCTGTTGATCTTTCAATTATTTTAAAAATCAAATCCTGTTTTTTATACTTTGTATAATTTTTGATGCCTCGTTCTTTGGCGATTCCATGTAATTCAGAAACCGTCTTTTTTTCTAACTCCTTGATATCCATCGTCATTCCTCCTTAAAATCGTACCAAACGAACAAACTATAAACAGTATAATGTATATATTTACACACTTATATAGGGACTTTTCACTTCACATTTTGGATTTAATAAGGGAAGGCAGAAAGTAGCTTTAAAAGATCAGCCCTGACTTAATGAGGTCAGGGCTGATAGTAAGGCAAAAACTACTAACAGGTGGGGTCATCCTGATAAAATTCCGGTTTTTTATCAAGTTGATGATATGCATCCACAAAACGAACCGTACCTGTTTTAGCGCGCATAACAAGACTATGGGTTTTAGCTCTCCCACCAGCTTTATATCTTACACCTTCAAGGAAATCTCCACTAGTAATTCCGGTTACAGCAAACATAGCGTCATCACCGTTAATTAGATCTTTCATATAAAGTTTCTTTTCAACATCATCTAACCCCATGTCTTTTATCCTATCAACCTCTGCTTGGTTTTTTGGCTTAAGTCGTGCTTGCATCTCTCCTCCTAAACATTCAAGAGCAGTAGCTGCTATAACACCTTCTGGTGCTCCTCCTATACCAAATAAAACATCTACCCCTGTATCTTCTATAGCTGTAGCAATAGCTGCGGCTACATCACCATCACTTATAAGCTTTATTCTAGCCCCGGCCCCTTGTATCTGTTGTATAATCTTTTCATGACGAGGCCTTTCTATTACTATAGCCACAAGATCAGAAATATTTTTATTTTTAGCTTTAGCTATTGATTTCAGATTTTCTTCTATAGATGCATCTAAGTCAACACACCCTTTTGCTTCTTTACCTACTGCAATTTTATCCATATACATATCGGGAGCATGTAACAATCCATCCCTTGGAGCCACAGCAATAACTGATAGTGCGTTGGGGCGTCCCTTTGCTACTAAGTTTGTTCCTTCTACAGGATCAACAGCTATATCAACTGGAACACCGTCTCTTCTTCCTACTTGTTCACCAATATAAAGCATTGGTGCTTCATCTTTTTCACCTTCTCCTATTACTACTCGACCATCAACTTGTACTGTATCAAACATATGACGCATTGCATCTACTGCAGCTTGATCAGCACCTTCTTTGTCACCTCGCCCCATAAGCCTTCCTGCGGATAATGCTGCTGCTTCTGTCACTCTAACTAATTCTAGGGCTAATTCTCTCTCCATCTTTTTTCCTCCTCATAACTTCTCTTTAGTTGTTATTTTCCCAGTCTTTTAAAAACTTTTCAATCCCTTTATCTGTTAGTGGATGTTGTGTCATCTGATAAACCACTTGTTGAGGAACAGTTGCAATATCACAACCTATCCGTAAAGCTTCACTTACATGTCTGGTATGTCTAATACTAGCCGCTATAACTTGTGTTTCTAGATTATACTGTAAAAAAGTAGAAACAATCTCATCAACTAGTTGCATCCCATCTCCACCAATATCATCTATTCTTCCAACAAATGGGCTTACATAAGTAGCACCAGCTTTTGCGGCTAAAACTGCCTGATTTAAAGAAAATATTAAAGTTACATTTGTCGGTATTTTTTTCTCTGATAAAATTTTAGTTGCTTTTAATCCTTCGTCAGTCATAGGAATTTTTACAACTACATTAGAGGCAATCTTTCTTAACTCTATAGCTTCTCTTACCATCTCTTTATGTTCAGTAGCAATTACTTCAGCACTAATAGGCCCATCACATATTTCAGCTATCTCAGAAATTCTTTTAATTAAAGATATACCTTCTTTAGCTACTAATGACGGATTTGTCGTTACACCATCAACAACTCCTAAGGAGACAGCTGACTTTATCTCATCGATATTAGCTGTATCTAAAAAGATTTTCATATACTACACTCCTTAATAAATTAGGCTTTACCCGAAGATCCAAATAAACGCATTTTTTCTTTAATAACTTCTTTCATATTATCTTTGGCAGGCCCTAATAATTTTCTTGGATCATATTCTTCAGGTTTTTCTGATATTACATTTTTAAGCCCCGAAGTAAATGCTTGGCGTAAATTTGTATCTATATTAACTTTACATATACCTAATTCAATCGCCTTTCGAATTGAATCTTCAGAAACACCCGATGCTCCATGTAATACCAAAGGTATATCTGTTGTTTTTTTGATATTTGCTAGTCTATCAAAATCTAGTTTTGGTTCACCCTTATAAGGTCCGTGCGCAGTTCCAATAGCAACTGCTAAATAATCCACTTCTGTTTCATCAACAAATTTTTTTGCTTCTTCTGGTTTTGTCATATATGCATCTTTTTCATCTACGCTAATATCATCTTCTGTACCGGCAATTTTACCCAATTCACCTTCTACAGAGACATTTGTCGCCTGTCCTACTCTTACCACTTCTCTAGTTCTCTTTATGTTTTCTTCTAACGAATATTTTGAACCATCAAACATTACTGATGTAAACCCTTTTCTAATACATTCCATGTTCTGATCGAAACTTGTACCATGATCTAAATGCAGTGCCAAAGGAACACTAGTCTGATCAGCAGCGGCTTTAACCATAGCTGAAATAAAATCAATCCCAGCATATTTAATCGCACCTTGACTTGCTTGCAATATCGCTGGGGAATTCTCCTCTTCTGCTGCTTCCAAGATAGCCTTAATTATTTCTAAATTATTTACGTTAAAAGCGCCTATGGCATAACCACCTTTATCAGCCATACTAACAAGTTCTTTTCCTGTAACTAATGGCATAATTCAGTCCCTCCTGATATTAATAATTGTTATTATTATGAAAACGCCAAATATAAAGCTACGACGCCCCCTTTTTAGGGAAGCGGTACTTTTTCTATAAATAATATTATATTTAAGCAGTTATTTGATCAAGACTTTTTTCCACTTTTTTAATCAGTTCTTGAAGATCGAAGGGTTTTTCTATATAGGATGCAATTCCCATCGATTTAATCTCTTTTTTGGTATCAGGGCACCCTAATCCACTAATTACGATCACTTTAGAAAGTGATACATATGTTTGTAATTCTTTAAATAGTTGATACCCTTCATAATCAGGTATTTTTAAATCTACTATAAAAAGATCAAAGTTATGAGATTTCACCTTATCTAAAAAAACCTCTCCAGTTGAAGCTACTTCAACTGGATACCCTTCTTCTTCTAACACTTCTTTAATAAGCATTCGGATACCGGCTTGATCATCAACAACTAAAATCCGGTTATTCATATATAGCCCCCCATCCTTATGGGATTGTCTAGATTAACAAAGTTGTAATTGATATTGGTTTCATAATTTAAATTTTTTGAATTTTGTTAAATATTTACACCACTCTTGTTTGCTTTTGTTCTACATTTCCATAAAAATTCCTGCTAATTGGTACAATAAATTTATAAAATTCTAACGTTTTACTCTATTTTTGAATACCTTCGACTAATTTATAAAAATTATAACTCCGTTCAAAAATATTACTACGTTTTATAGTTCTCAAATATGACAATTTTTATTCAACCGTCCATAAAACACCGTCACTGCAGAGCCTTCTACAGCTATTTTATTGTTTTCATAGGGGGTAAAAAATAATCTTGAGGGTCTTTGAAGTTTGGTACCTTGTTCTATAGTCAGCTTAGTACCAAATGTGACTAAATTATGGCATGCTAGATAAAGCTGATCCTGAATCAGCTGTTCAAGTAGCAGCCTCTTCATTAATCCCACCAAAGGATCAAAGTTTCTTACATATAAATCAGCTTCATGACTATTATCACAAAGTAAATAAATGCAAGCCTGTGATATCCATTTGTCGTGAAAATAACCACGCAATTTGTAACGGTAACTCATTAAACGATAAAATATTCTGTTTCAAAAGATTCATCTTCCCCTTCATCAAATTTTAATAGTTCATCTATTGCTTTATTAGAAACTTCTGACCTTAATTTTACCTCTTCATTATATGTACATATTAAAGGGTTTTTAGGGTATTTATTATAAACCTTAATAAAATATTCACAGTTATAAGTCTTTTGTCGATACGTTGTTCTGGTACTAGAAGGTGTTATACACCCAACATCTCCATTGCATAAAAAGCAGTCAAAGTTGCATGACCACAGTAGGGTACTTCTTCTTTAGGAGTAAAAAAACTGAAATATAAGTTAGAAAAACAAAAGCAGTTTCAGGTGCGTTTACTTCTCTCGCAATTTTACACATAATATCTTCAGATAATTTTTTATCGGAAAAAACTACTCTCGCTGGGTTTCCCCCAAAAATAGGCTCCCTCTCACTCGGATTTAAACCTACGAACCAACTTCCTCAATAATTTTTTAAATAAACCTCTGATAAATACAAGAAGTGGGTTGATGTCTTTTGGGTGATAAATTGCGTGGCTTAAGGGACCAATATAAGAGGAAATCCATTTAAATAGTGTCAATTCATTATTGGATATATAGTCTAATGAAGCTCTGATATCCTCGTATAAATAGACAAACTTCAGACCTTCTTCTCTATTGATCTGTTTTGTTAGTTGTTCTCCAATCAATTCATAATATAGTGTTGCTGGCAAGTTGATACCACTTTTGAGTATTACATTATTAAAATTAGTGAGTCGAGGATTGATTTCTATCATATAAAATTTACCGGTTCGTGGATCTTTTTTAAACTCTATCTCTACTATACCGTGATAGCCTAGCTTTTTCAAAAATTCTTCTCCTAAGTGAATTATATTTGGTTCAAAGGTGCTTTCTGTAAAAACAGATGCTCCGAAGTGAATAGGAAACTGCCGTTTTTTTCTGTTTGTAAAAACTTTAACTGGATTACTATTTTTATCAAAATAAGCATTATAAGTATACATATGATCATCAGATCCTGAAATTATCTCTTGAACCATGACTGATAAATTAGCATCTATAGCTACCCTAACTGCTTCTATTAATTGAGATGTATTGTTTGCTATAAATAATTTTTTTCTAAATTTCTTTACAAATTCATGACTTAGCTCGGGTTTGACGATACAAGGATAAGTTATATCTGATTTTAAGTTCTTTAAATCTTCTTCAGTTTCTGGGAAAAAGGTTTTAGGTATTGGCATACCATACTTTTGTGCAAATTCATAAAGCTTTCTTTTATTTACTAAATCTGCAACTAGCCCTCTGGGCATCGGTGGAAATAAAAAGTACTCTTCTAGTTGATCAGTATTATTAGAGATAAAAATTGCGTAGGAATCTGCCGCAGGAATAAGTACCGGCTTTTCATCTAATTTTTTAGCATATGAAATCAAAAATTCTAATAGTCCATTTTCATTTTCTTTTATATCTGGAATTATAACTTTTTCTGATACGTATTTTGAATACATCCCATATGCTGATTCATCGTTGTCCATTGCAGTGACATGTATCCCTTCTAATCCTAAAGATCTTATTACACTAAGCCCTATATAATAATTCACACCTAAGACTATTGCCGGCTTCTTAAGGTTCATAAAGATTCCTCCGTAATTAAAATCCCTGTTAATATAGGAACGGGGTGAAGGCAAAGCTCCTACCCCGTACTAATAATTAACAATATGTTTTACTGTTAAGTCCTATTTAATACATCCTTATTCAGCAGGAACACAGGCATCTACAGGACAAACATCCGCACAAGCTCCACAATCAACGCATGCGTCAGCATCAATTACATATGCTTCTTCACCTTCTGAAATTGCCTCAGTTGGGCATTCAGCTTCACATGCACCACACTTGATACATTCTTCTGTAATAGTATAAGCCATAGTTGACTCCCTCCTTTTTTAGTCTCAATTTCATATTAGCACTTTTTTGCAAAAGTTACAACATGCACTTTGGATTATTTAACTTAATTTAGGGAATAATGTGTCTGAGGTGGTTGTATGCATCGAAACACTCTAAATAAAATATATCTTTCTATAATTGGGTGGATAACTGGTTTAATAAATGGCCTTCTTGGAGTAGGTGGTGGCACATTTTTAATACCTGCTTTAACTTATTTTAGAGATCTCAAGCAACATATTGCTCATGGGACCACTATATCTGTGATATTTCCTACAGCTATAGCTAGTGCAGTTATATATGGAGCTAATCAACAGGTAGATATTGGTTTAGCTATGAAAGTTATAGTAAGTGGAGCCCTGGGTAGTTTTTTAGGTGCTAGATTAATGTCATTTATAAACCCTACCCTTCTCAAAATGATATTCGCTACATTTATCATTATTACAGGAGTTAGGTTGATTCTATCATGATATATTTAATTGGACTAATTACAGGGGTAATAACCGGTTTAGCTTTAGGTGGCGGGGCCATCTTAATACCATTTCTTGTAATTTTCATGGAAGTGCAGCAACATATGGCACAAGGAGTCACTCTTATATCGTTTTTACCAATGTCAATCATAGCTATAATCACACATTATAAACAAGGTAATATTCAGACTAAACTCATTGTACCTTTAGCTTTAGGGAGCATAGTAGGTGCAATTGGTGGTGCAATTATAGCTATGCATTTTTCATCAGATTTACTTACAAATATTTATGGGACATTTCTTGTTTTAATGGGTTGTTACGAGTTCTATAGCGCAAGAGTAAAATAGCTCCCCCTCTATGGTTACAATTAATTGTAACTCATAGAGGGGGAGCTATAATGTAGTCAATAATATTGCTTTTATTGTCTCGCAAATACTCTCATCTTGTTATAAAACTTCTTATATAAAAATTATTTAGCATAAGTATGATACTGTTATTAACAGTAATGGCTCTAGTATAATACCGATAAAGTTATAACCGAGCTCACAAATATCGAAATAATATTCGTTATTGGTAGCATTTTTACATTGTATCTACCGTTGTTCTTTAATTATTACAGTATTAGGGCTTTCAGCCACGCTTTTAATCGTGAGATGAAAGCCTATTTTTTTAATAAAATACAGGTAGCATAAAAAAAACATATACAATTAAATCATTTGAAACAAGAATAACAAGTAACACAATCAAAAAGTATGTTGAAGAACAAAAAACAAGGGGGTGACCTAATAAAGAAGCAGTAAAAATAAAACTAGTGCCAACTAAAAAACAAGAAAAACATCTGACCAATATTTCAAAAGAATATATTAACTATCTATCAATACTTTGGTATCTAAAATGGTACAAGAAGAAAAAGCATTAAAGCGTCGTCAAAAGATGTTCAAGCATCTATGCCAAGTGCAGTAAAAAATCAATCTATTCGTGAAGCAAAAGTGTCTACCGCAGATCTAAGAAGATAAAAAGAGTACCAGTCTTAAAAAAGCCCGTCTGCATATGGAACAACCAAAACTATATGATAAAAGAAAACACGGTTGAATTTTCAGTGTATCAATGGTAAATCAAAACGGATTGCAGTAAAAGCTATTTTAACAGAGTACCAACAGAATCTATTATTAGGGACACTTCGCATCACAAAAAAATCAAATAAATGGATCGCCCAAGTATGTGTAACTTATTGAGTACAAAGCAAAACTAAGAGGTATAGCAGTAGAATATGTAGATCCAAAATATACGAGTCCATCCATGCACCTGTGATAGATGGATTAGCGTAAGCAAAAGTCGATCAGCCTATACTGCTATATGCACTGGTATGGGAATGGTACTGGCATACCCTTTGCTTGGGAGCTGTCTAAAGCAGAAATGAATTGAGGACGCATAGCTACCCGAAAATCCCACGCATTCATGCGTGTGGGAGTGTCAATTCTTTACTCCTCGGTTTTATGTTTAGTCTCTTAACAATCCAATTTACAACCTAATTCTTGAATTCTATGTGTTGGTCTTTACTTAGGTTACTCTAATACAGCTCTTCAATGAATTAAGTAGTATTGCGCTCACGTCTTTAGAAGGCTGCAGACATAGCGTCAGGGTTTCGTTATAATAGTTTATCTGAAGTGATAATTATCTGAGCTTCAAAGTCCACTTTTAGGCGCTATGGCCTTTTTAATAAATGTTTTCCGAGAAGTGATTGCCATTATATGTATACCTTTTGTAGCCAAGCATCTAGGTGGAATCGCATCACTTGCACTAGGCGGTGCGACAACTATGGATATAACGATACAATTATTTTTAAAGGAGCTGAGAAACATTTTATTCCAATTGTTTTTTTATTGGAGCAATTCTTTCTATTCTAGTCCCTTTTTTAGTAAACTTTTTCATAAAGCTTAATTAAACGGCCACCATGGCCAATCAAAGTCGTCATCTTCATCGTCGTCATCGGGATACTCATATTCTTCATGAACTTCACACGTTTTTTCTGGTACTGTATTAGGTAAAAAGTTTTCTTCTATTACAGTTTCATTTGGACAACTAGGAGTTACAAGTTGTCCGGACTCTTCACAAATTTCTTCTATTATTAGACCATCAGGTCTTGTAAATTCACCTAAATCTAGTTCTCCTTGGATCGAATTCATAAAACTCTCCCATAAAGGTGCTGCTAGTGAACCACCTGTTCCTGGTAAAGCTTCCTGATTTTCATCATCAGTTATAAAAACGCTTACAACTAAGTCTGGAGTATAGCCTACAAAGACTGCGTCTTTATGTCCTTGAGAAGTACCTGTTTTTCCTGCAGCATCAAAGTTTACTTGTATATTTGAAGCTGTTCCATTTTGACCTAAAACGTCTCTTAATAAATCAGTCATTAGATAAGCTTCTTGTTCCGATAAGACAACTGACTTTTCAGGATCTTCATCATAAATGACTCTTCCTGATGAGTCTTCAACACGTTTTATCATACTTGGCTCAACAGAAATCCCTCCATTAGCAAAAGGAGCATAGGAGGAAGTAACCTCTAACGGCCTAACACCAATTTGTCCCATTGGAAATGCGACCCAAGGAGAAACAGATCTTTCTATCCCCAGCTCTTCAGCCATCTTTACACTAGGTGTTCTACCTATCATGTCATGTACTTTAATAGCAGTCACATTACAAGATTCTCTTATAGCTCTACGGATAGTGAGATCTTCATTATGATACGTACCCCCATAATCTGACGGTATATAAGGTTCGTCACGACCAGGCTCTGGAGGGAATTCTGTCTGTTCACACGTCACAACAGATGCAGCACTTATCTCTCTTTCACTTAAAGCTGCCATATATGTATAAGCTTTAAAAACTGAACCAGCATGTCTTCTTGGGACACCAGGATTTGCACGATTAAGTTGGGTCTCATGATAGTCTCTGCCCCCAACTAAGGTACTAATATAACCCGTGTTAGGATCTAATGCTACAATAGCACCCTGGGGTTGACGAATTTCATCTTCTCCCTCACCTCTTGTAACAACTAACTCTTCATCAAGAATTGTTTGTGCATTTATTTGCATATTTTGATCTAAACTCGTATAAACTCTTAAACCGCCTTGATTTATCTGTTCATGATATTCTTGTGGAAGTTTTTGTCTTAATCTTTTTCTGACTTCTTCTGCAAAATACGGAGCTTCTCTTAAAGGGCCTTGAGTTTTTTCTATATCAATTTCTGCATCTTGAGCAATTTGAGCTTTTTCTTCTGTTATCACCTCTTCACTAGCCATTTCGCTTAATACTGCATTTCTTCTATCATAAGCATTATCTGGATTTCTAAGTGGTGAATAAAGATTAGGACCTCGTGGTAAACCAATCAAAAGAGCAATTTCTTCTATTTCTAAATCATTAACATTTTTATTAAAATAATATCTACTAGCAGTCTCTATACCATAAACTCCATGACCAAAATATATTCCATTTAAATATTGTTCCATTATTTCTTTTTTGCTTAATGTCCTTTCTAGGTGAAGAGTTAGAAACATTTCACGAATCTTTCTATCAATAGTTCGGGAATGATCTAAATAGTAGTTCTTGGCTACTTGCTGGGTAATAGTACTACCACCTTCTAATATATCTCTTGCCCGAAGATTTCTAATTGCAGCTCTACCAATTCCTCGTATATCAATTCCATTATGCTCTCTAAACCTACGGTCCTCAATGGCGATCATTCCTTTTATCAATTCTTCTGGCATTTCTTCTAATGGAGTATATAATCGGTAGTCATCATAGAAATAGTGAAATTCTTCACCTTCTCTATCTAATAATATACTAGCACTATTAAATCCTGGAGGAGGTGTATCCTCTAAAGCTCCTACAACAAAGGGGACCAATACTATTACTGCGAAAAATAATATCACAGCCGTCAAAAAGAACACACGAAACCAGCGTCTAGGTGAAAAAATTCTTCTAATCAACGATTCTCTTCTTTTTCTTTTGGGTGGCAAGGGCCTTCTTGAACGGCTCAATTTTATTACCTCACTTTTTTATAATATCTCTAACACTCTTTTATAACCACTTCTACTAGTTAATATTCATTAAAAAATGTAGCTACATTTAGTATGGTACAAAAACGATCACTTTAATTCTCTATAACACCTTTTTAATTAATTTGATATTAATAACCTAAAATGATATCCTTTAAGACAATAAATAAGAAGGTGTCTTTTTTATTTGAAAAAACTGCCGAATAGTTGGCAAGAAATATATACCTCGGAAGGAGGGAATGTGATGGATAACGATTTTAAAAAGGATATTTCTGAGTCATCATTAAGAAATATAGATCTATTTGAAAGTATGCAAGCTGTTTTAAGTACAGTTGATGAGGGTATCCATATTATAGATCAAAAAGGATACACAGTTTTTTATAATCAAGCTGCCTCTCGTCTCGATAATTTATTACCTGAAGAGGTGTTACACAGACACTTATTTGATGTATTCCCTAACTTAACTGAAGACACTAGTACACTTCTAAAAGTTTTAAAATCACATGAACCAATTCTTAATCAACATCAAACTTTTACTAATTTTAAAGGAGAAAAAATAACAACTATTAATTCAACTTTGCCATTATTTGAAAATGACAAAGTAGTAGGAGCATTAGAAATTTCGAAAGATATTACACATGTTAAAGAATTATCTGAAAAAGTTAATCTTTTACAACAAGAACTTTACAAAATACAATCATCAGAACAAACGTATGAAAGAAATACCAGGCATCAGGTAGAAACTAATCCAGGAACCCAACACACTTTCAGCAACATAATTTATGAAAGCGAAAAAATGGAGCAATTAGTCAAACTTGCTAAAAGAGTCAGTCATACAGATTCACCTATATTAGTTTATGGAGATAGTGGCACAGGCAAAGAATTATTAGTCCAGGCTATGCATAACGAAGCAATACGAAAAGATGGCCCCTTCTTATCTCAAAACTGTGCAGCTTTACCAGGAAATTTATTAGATAATGTTCTTTTTGGTACTGTTTCGGGAACTGCTCTAAGTGCAGAAAATAAACCAGGGTTATTCGAATTAGCTGATGGTGGAACACTATTTTTAGATGAAATCACTTCACTTTCCTATGAAACTCAAACAAAACTTTTACAAGCTTTAGAAGAAGGTGGGGTTAGAAGAATAGGTGATACAGAAATTCGACCTGTTAATGTCAAGGTCTTTGCAGCAATGGATCAACATCCACCAGATGCTTTAAGAGATAACTTATTAAGAAAAGATTTATATTATCGTTTAAATGCAATTTCTTTGAAAATTCCTTCACTTGCTGAAAGAAAAGAAGATATTCCTATTCTAGCACGCTATTTTTTGGATAAATACAAGAAAAAACTTAATTCACCAGCCAAAAATTTTGATACTTCTGTTTTAGAATTATTTAAAAAACATAATTGGCCTGGAAATGTTAGAGAACTTGAATATGTCATTGAAGGGGCTGTCACATTAGCTACTGATAAAACAGTTCAACTTAAAGATTTACCTCCACACTTACAAGAGCTTGGAGCACATACAACCGAGAATTTAGAGGATGACCTTAAAATACAACCTTTAAGAGACGCTATTCAAAGTGTAGAAAAACAGTTAATAGAAAAAGCGCTTAATAGTTCTGGTGGTAATATTAGCTGGGCAGCTCAATTATTACAAATCCCGCGTCAAACCCTTCAATACAAAATGAAAAATTATGGTTTCAAATCCTAATAGTATTCATATGTGTGTGGTAGCACAAATTCCAAGAAGTCGTCTTGGAATTTTATGGATGTCTTTGAGAGTGGCAATCAATCCTAAATATATTAGTTTAATGGATCAAAACAACTAGATTGTCCAACTACTAACGATTAAGTTTTTAATGTAGTTGAATACATTAAAAATACACCCAAGTTGGGATGTGTTGACTTAAAGAGGTGACGGGTATTAATTTTTGTTGAAACGTTTATAGTATATTTGAGATAAATTACACAAAATAGACCATGTAAAAGTCATTAGAATTAGTAACAACTTAGTAAATAGACTAAAAAAATATCAACCATTTTAATCATCCTAAAAAAGAAAATTTAATTAGAATAACAAAGTTAGCAAAAGGAAAACAAGTTCGTTTAGAACCTAAAGAATTGGAAAGAACTAAACGTAGGTAATTTAGTTTAATTTTATTACTAAAAACATATTGCAAAACACCGGCTGTTATTAGATAATAGAAGGCATGGAGTATAACATGCAGGAGGGTGCCGGAAATGACCAAATACATTTTTATTACAGGCGGAGTAGTGTCCTCATTAGGCAAAGGGATTTCTGCAGCCTCTATCGGGAGATTGTTAAAAAATCGAGGCTTAAATGTTACTATACAAAAGTTTGATCCGTATATTAACATTGACCCTGGAACAATGAGCCCTTATCAACATGGTGAAGTTTTCGTAACAGAAGATGGGGCAGAAACCGATTTAGACTTAGGACACTACGAAAGATTTATTAATGAAAAGCTCAGTAAGATTAACAACATTACTACAGGTAAAATTTACTGGTCGGTACTTAATAAAGAAAGAAAAGGTGAGTACCTAGGTAAAACTGTTCAGGTTATTCCTCATATAACCGATGAAATTAAGGAACGTTTATACCGTGCTAGTAAAGAAAATAATGCTGATGTAGTTATCACAGAAATTGGAGGAACAGTTGGTGATATTGAAAGTTTACCGTTCTTAGAAGCTATTCGTCAAATGAGAAGCGATATTGGTAGAGATTCAGTAATGTATATTCACGTAACTTTAATACCTTATCTAGATAAGTCAGGTGAATTAAAAACAAAGCCTACTCAACATAGTGTTAAAGAATTAAGAAGCCTAGGAATTCAACCTAATATGATTATCTGTCGTACACATCACCACTTATCTCAAGAAATTAAAGAAAAACTAGCTTTATTCTGTGATATCGATGTAGAAGCTGTTATTGAAAATCAAGATGTAGAAAGCATTTATGAAGTTCCACTTTGTTTAAATGAACAAGGTGTAGATGAATTGATTAACAGTCGGTTAAATCTTCAAACAGAGCCAGCCGAACTTAATGGCTGGAAAACTTTAGTAGAAAATATTAAAAACTTAAAAAACACTGTAACAATAGGTTTAGTTGGTAAGTATGTATCACTTCATGATGCATATATAAGTGTTACAGAGGCCCTAGATCATGCTGGCTTTAAGCATGACACCGAAGTAAAAGTTAAATGGATTCAAGCAGAAGAATTAGAAAAAGATAATGGAATTAAGCAGCTTGAGAACTTAGATGGTATTTTGGTACCAGGAGGTTTTGGGGACCGCGGAATAGAAGGTAAGATAATCGCTTCAAAATTTGCTAGAGAGCATAGGATACCTTTTTTAGGCATTTGTCTTGGTATGCACTGTGCAGTTATAGATTTTGCTCGCCATGTAGGTAACTTTAAGGATGCTCATAGTTCTGAGTTCTTTGAGAATACTGATCACCCAGTAATTGATCTTTTACCTGATCAAAAAGAGGTAAAAGACCTTGGTGGAACTATGCGTTTAGGAGTTTATCCTTGTAAATTAAAAGAAAATAGTAAAACCAGAGAAGCTTACAAAGATGAAGTAATCTATGAACGCCACAGACATCGTTATGAATTTAATAATTATTATGCAGAAGAATTAGAAAAAAATGGGCTTATTTTTGCCGGTACTTCCCCTGACGGACGTCTTGTTGAAATAATAGAACTAAAAGATCATCCTTGGTTTGTAGCTACTCAATTTCATCCCGAATTTAATTCTCGACCTGAAAATCCACATCCATTATTTGATCAATTTGTTAAAAGTTTACTTCATAATTCATAACTTGAAAGACCCCACCTATAACATGGGGTCTTTTTTTATCCACAATTTAATTTAAAGAATTATTAAATTTTTTAATTATTAACAAGTAATTTAATTTTCCCCATGTTAATCCACAAAAAACACAGGGTTTTCCACAGGGTTATCCACATTATTCACAATTTTTATTCACATACTGTTCACAACTGACTTTTTACTTGTGGAATTATCAATAATAAAAAGGATGACTTTTTAGCCATCCTTTAAAATTTAAATTATTAATCATGTCTAATAACTGCAACAAAATGAGGAAGTACTTTGAATCTAACCTTATCGCCCTCTTTAACTTCTTCTTCTGGGTGAATATGAGTTAACAAATCCTTTTTAGATCCATCATTTAATTCTACCTCAACTATAGCATCAATAGATTCACCTGTAAAAATAGTTTCTTTTATAATTCCTGCAATCTTACCTGTATTATCCATCTCTAAACTATCAGGCCTAATGGATATATATACTTCTTCTCCTTCTTTAAAGCCATGAGTGTGATTACATGGTATTACTCCTATATCAGTTATTACAGACTGTTCATCTTTTCCCATTTTACCTTCTAAAATATTTGATTGACCAACAAAGTTAGCGACAAACTTATTTTCCGGGTATTGATAAATTTCTTTTGGTGTTCCGCACTGTTGAACTATACCTTCATTCATAACTACTATCCTATCTGAAATAGCTAGTGCATCTTTCTGATCGTGAGAAACAAGAACTGCAGTTGCTCCTGCCTCTTTAATAATTCGTTTAACTTCAATACGCATATTAGTACGCATATCAGCATCTAAATTACTAAAGGGTTCATCTAATAATACCACAACTGGCTTAGGTGCAAGTGCCCTCGCTAGAGCTACCCTTTGTTGCTGTCCACCTGACAATTCATGTGGATAACGTTTTTCATATCCTTTCAAACCAACTAAATCTAGAACTTCCATAACTCTATTTTTTCGGTCTTTTCCTTTATAGCCAAAGCCTATATTATCAAAAACATTGAGGTGAGGAAAAAGAGCATAATCTTGAAAGACCATTCCTACTCCCCGTTTTTCCGGAGGAACCCATGTTTTATTATCACTTACGATTTTTTCTTCTAAAGCTATCCTTCCTGTTTCAGGTCGCTCAAATCCTGCGATTAATCTAAGAGTGGTTGATTTTCCACAACCACTAGGTCCAAGTAATGTTATTATAGATCCTTTTTCAACAGTAAGATTAATATCATTCACAGCCGGATCTCTAGATCCAATATATGTCTTACTAACTCCATTTAACTCTATTGTATTCATACTCCTCACCTCCTAATATTTAGTTAACATATACTTTAAAGGTATAATTGAAACCAAAATAATTATTAACGCCCCTGGTGCTGCTAAGTGATAAATTCCTTCGTGAGCTTCGTAGTAAACTCTTACTGCTAAAGTGTCAAATCCTGCTGGTCTTAACATAAGGCTTGCAGGCAGTTCTTTAATTGAACTAACAAAAACCAAAGCACCACCAGATAGAATTCCTGGTAACATATTCGGAAGGATAACTTTAAACATAACCTTCCATGGCGGATATCCTAAACTACGTGCAGCCTCATCAATTTTAGGTGATATCAAACCCAAAGATGCTTCTCCAGCCTGTAACGCCTGAGGTAAAAACCGTACAACTAAAGCTAAAGCTATCATATAAAAAGTTCCATAAATCCATGGAAGGTGGTTATTAAATATAAAGACAAAACCCAAAGCTACTATTACTCCTGGTAGTGCATACCCGGCATAACTAAATTTATCAATAATACTAGAAATTTTTGAAGGATATCTAGACTTCAAATATATTATCGGCATAGTAAATAACATACAAATTATAGCTGCAATACTAGAAACTAACAAACTATTAAAAGCATAACCAAAGAAATCTGAATCTAAAGCTCCCATTTGGATACCAATATTTGACCAATAAATTAAGACAGTAACAGGTATCACAACAGAAAATAGAAGAATTAAGCTTACATACAGAAAAGCTACAAGTTTCCACTTGCCTAATTCTAAAATACTAGGTTTTTTAAAACTGTTAGAAGTTTGATAAAATTTATTTTTTCTTCTAGTACGAGATTCAAACCAGAGTATAATTACAGTTATTAATATAAGCACTAAACTTAATACTGAAGCTGAAGCCGTATCAAACCCAGCTCTTTGAAAGTATATAGCAGCAGTAAAAGTAACATATCTAAGCATAGCTATAGCCCCAAAGTCAGAAAGTACATAAAGTGAAACCAAAATACCACCTGCACCAATAGCGGGTCTTAACATTGGTAAATTTACTTTCCTAAAAATCTCAAAAGTACCCATACCTTGAGCACGAGCCACTTCTTCGAAGCTACGATTCATTTTACAAAGTGAAGCACTTGTAATTAAAAATACATATGGGTAAGTGAACAAGATGAGTACTAAAAATACACCCCAAAAAGAATAAATATCAAAGGGATAATTACCAACTAAATTGGTTACTAGCGATGAATTTGACCAAAAATCCTGTAACCAACCACTAGGACCGAACACAATAATAAAGGTAACTGCTCCTACATAAGGTGGTATAACTAACGGAAGAGCTAACAACCACTGCCACATTTTTCTTCCTGGTATATCTGTCCGAACAACTATCCAGGCTAAAGATACTCCAATTAGTATAGCACAGACTGTTACAGCAACAGTAAGAGAAATAGTACTCCATAATAATTGCGGTATCCTGTCATCAAGTAGGCGCATCCAGCTACTTGTTCCGGCTGAAATAGATTGCAAGATAACATAAATAATCGGAACTATCATAACTAGTGAAATACTAAAACCCAAGATGAGAAGGGGAAGTCCAGGTGGATTTCCCTTCCAGATTTCAAACCATTCTCGTTTTAGAAAATTGTTTGGGGTATTTGTTTTTTCTCCTCTTATCTCAGTATTTTCATTTATATTATAATTAATTGTTTTATTATTTTTCATATTTATCTCCTCCAAAAAAGGGAAAGAAAATCGAGTAGGAGGTAGATAATTAATTTATCTACCGACCTCTCACACCACCAAGCATACCGTCCGGTACTTGGCGGTTCAATGGTTTGAGTGCAATGCCTCGTATCTTTTGGATATGTCATCATATC